>DASSFK010000363.1:0-8725 GCA_035694565.1 Sphingomicrobium sp. | reverse complement strand
CGCAAGCCAAAGGCCCGCGATCAGCAATACCAGCCATGCCGTGCCCCCGAGATCGCCCATCGGTCCCCTGAATCCCGCAGTAGCCCGACTTTAGACGTTGGGCGCCGGTTGCAAAGGAAAGAAAGCATCGCCGCCCAAGTTGCGACGCGCGGGCCAAAAAAAAGACGGGCGGGATTTCTCCCGCCCGTCGAGTTGCTTGCTTGGTTCAGACCTTAGAAGATCTTCGCCTGAGCGTTGATGAAGAACGTACGGCCACGGAAGTCCCACGCCGACTGCAGCGGAACGTTCGAGATGGTATTTACGAACGGATCTTCCGCAGTGATCTTCGGCGGCTTCTTGTCGAACAGGTTCCGGACACCTGCCGTCAGGCTGTACCGGTCGTTCGGCTCGAAACGCAGCGAAACTGTGTGAAGCCAGTAATCGTCGACACTGAAGTCGTACACGGCGGGATCGAAATCGGTAATTCCGTCCCCATCGATGTCCTCAGTGAGGAAGCGATCATCGGTGTGTCCGATGTATTCGACACCCCAGCGAGCGTACCATGGACCCCAATCGTAACCGACGTGGCCGGTGCCAGCCCATTTCGGGTTGCCGATCGATCCGGCGAAATCAGTCGCGCCGGTGTCCGGATCGGTTTGATTGACACGGTCGATGATCTTCACCGCGTTCAGACCAAGGTCGAGCTTACCCGGGCCCAGTTCGCGATCGTACCGCAGCGTGAAGTCGATGCCCTTCACGATATCGGTCGCGATGTTGATGTAGGTCTGGGTGATCGACAACGCACCGGTACCGGGGCCAGTGTAAGGCGCACGAGTAACGAACTGGCAGTACTCGGGATGAGTGCCGTTGTAACAGGCATTCACGATCGTGCTGGCACTCAGCTGAGCGACACCGTCGTTGATCTCGATCCGGAAGTAATCGATCGCGAGCGACAGATTACCGAAATCCGGACCAAGGGTCGGTTGGATTACCGTTCCCAACGTCAGGTTCTTAGACGTTTCGGCTTTGAGCCCAGAGTCTGCACCACCACGTTGGAAGACCGTCACGCCGTTATTCTGCGTGAATGCTGGCACGGTGGGGGCACCCGAACCATCCGGCAGCCCCTCAGAAACGCAACGGTTGAAGGTCGCCAAGTTCCCCACTTGGTCAAGGTCGTTACACGGGTCGGTCGTGTTGGGCAGGAACCCGGTGGTCGCACCGAGGAACTGCTCGAACAGCGCGGGAGCACGGTACGAGGTGCCGTAGCTGCCACGGAACGAGAACCAACGCGTCGGCGAGTAAATGCCGCCGATCTTGTAGGTCGTGTCCGAACCGTAGGACTTGTAGTGGGTGTAGCGACCCGAAACGTTGAAGGTCAGCTCCTCCGCGAACGGAACGTTGCGCAGGACCGGGAACTCCATTTCGGTGAACGCTTCCCAAACGCTGTCGGAACCCTTGGTGATCGGCGCTGACGTAAAGCCGAAGAGATTGCCACGGATGGAATCATCTGACGGAACGTCGTTGATGCTCGACTTGCGGTATTCCAGGCCGAACACGCCCTGAGCGCTGCCACCGGGCAGGCTGAACAGCGGGCCGTCGAAGGTCGCGTTAAAGGTCGTTTCACGGAACTTCGTATGTCCAACCACGTCTTCTGTGACGTAATCGAACCATGCAGGAGCAACCTGTCGGAAGCGACCGCCGACAATATCTGCGGTCAGCGGAGGCGCCGCAACGCAGCCACCGGTCGGATCCACACAATCGAACGTACCGTCGCCATTGTCGACGACGTCAAGGCTCTTCTGAAGCCGATCGGCAAGGATCTGCTCGAAGATGTACGTGCCATCCGACCAGCTCTTGTTGGCGTAGAAATCGTAACGCCACGACGGCAGGAACGGCAGGTCGCCGCGGAAGCCGCCCGACAGCTTCACGAAGTCCGAAGTTTGGCGGCTATCGTAGATGCCGTAGTCGGCAAATACACGAATGCCACCATTGGCTCCAAGCCCTTGCATCGCCTGCAATTCCGGCGAAAGCAGTGGGCTGTCGGCAAAATAGTCGATCGTGAACTGACGCTGGCCATTCTGCTGCGACTTGCGGCGGGTAACGAGCAACTCGCTGTAGAGCTGGCCGTTTCCGAAGAAGTCGGTGTCGTAGGTTCCGGTGAGGTACCCCGTATAGTTGCGCGTCGGCGAAATGATGTCCTGCTGCAACATCGACGGCGCAAACGTGTCACGGACGTTGAGGTCGCTGGAGAAGCCCGTGCCCGGACCGCCATACAGGAATCCATTGACGCACTCAAAACCAGGCAGCGGGCTGGCCGAATTGCCGGCCGTGACCGTCGAATCGGGGCGCCAACGGTTACAATATACGTTGAAGCCACTCGGTCCGAGCCCCGGCGCGAAGGCCGGATCCGTCGAAGGAATTCCTCCGCTAAAGGGCGTACCGATCGTGTTGACGGTGACGCCGCCCTCTTCGAGCGGGAAGCACTTCGGCGCCCCTGTAACGGGGTCGATGAAGTCTCCGCTGCCCGGCGAAGTGCCAAGACCGCTGAGGCGGCGCTGCATCGGGCAGCGGGCCCATTTCTGATCGCCAATCGTGATCCGGTTGCGATCGTAGACTTCGAGCGAGCCGAGAATCGAGAAACGCTCACCCGACGTACCAGCGGTGATGGAGTAACGCTGCGACGTACCAGCACCCATCTCCGGAGCCGTGACGTCAGCCTCGACGGCAAGGCCGTTGAACTTGCTCAGCGTCACGATGTTGATGACGCCCGCAACTGCGTCCGAACCGTAAATCGACGACGCGCCCGTGTTCAGGACCTCAATGCGATCCAGGATCGAGTTCGGAAGCACGTTCAAGTCGGCCGCACCGACCTGACCGCGCGTACCGGCAGGCGCAATGCGCCGGCCGTTGAGCAGGATCAGTGTCCGGGTCGGCCCGAGGCCGCGCAGGCCAATCGTGTTGACGCCGCCGCCGCCCTCAACGACCAGGCCGCCAAAGGTGTCAGTGATCTGCCCGGTACCGCCGGTAACGCCGACGCTCTGCAGAACTTCGGCGGTGGAGTTGAAGCCGGAATCGACCGCTGCATCGCGGTTGATGACCGTGACCGGGTCGGCCCCGCTGAAACGGTCGCGGCGAATGCGCGAACCAACAACGACGACGCCCTGATCTTCGGAAGCTACCGAAGTCGCGCCCTGCGCGATGGCTTCGCCAGCCGCGCTGTCGGCGGGCGGGCAATCAACGCCTGGCTGTCGCTGGTCGACTGGAGCCTGGCATGGGTCTCCGCCCGGCACTGCCGGCGCGGGAGTCTGCGCGTTCGCGGGCGCTGCTGTTGCAAGCGCTGCAAACGATGCAGACGTCAATAACGCATAAGAAATTGGGCGCATGAGAAGTCGGTCCCCTCGAAGTGGTGAATTTTCCCCGACGGGTGACTTACGAAACCCTCTACGAAAAGAAAGTGAAGAGAGGGGCGCGTTGAAAATCCGCGAATGGTTGTAGCATTAATGCAACATGGAAAAACGAGGCCGTCGAACGAATGCCAACGTCGCTTCCCGCGCCCGGAAACTGATTGAAAAGCCTAGTAATCCAGCGGGCGAATGTCCGCATCGAAGGTGATGGTCTCCGGAAACTCAACCGTAGCCGGCCCGATCGACATGGGGCATGCGATGTCAGGCAGGAGCTCGACGCTGAACAGCTCCTGCACGTCGCCCTCCAGCTTGAGCCATTCAGCGATTTCTCCGGTTCTCAAGTCAATGATCAACACCCCGCACATCGGAGTTGCTCGCCGGGCATTCATCTCGGCTTCGATCGGAAGGTCCTGAAAGCCACCATATCTAGGCTTCGAGATGGTCACGAGCGCGAACTCGCCCCTTATCGCAAGGCCGCGAAGGAAGCCGGGACAGAAGGCAATGTCCCTGACCTTGCCAGTGTCCGGATGGATCTCGACCAGGAATCCTCGGCCGCTGTCCAATGCATACAGGGCACCGCCGGCCAGTCGCGGCGAATGCGGCATCGAGAGTTCGTCCGTGACGATGCTGTCGGTCTGAACATCAATGACGACGCCACGCGGCAAAGGTCGTCCATGCCAGCCATCCGCAGAATCGGTCTGGCCGACGGCGGTCACGTATTTCGGGATGCCCTCGCTCATTCCCAGACCGTTCAGGTGACAACGATCTTCCGGAGCCAATTGTGAAATGAAGGAGGGCTTCCAAATAGGTCTGAAGCTGTGAACCTTGTCCAAGGTGGCAAGGCACGAATGAAGAGTGTCGACCAGGATCAGCCGCCCGCTTCGATCCATCGCGATTTCGTGAACATCAATGTTCCCGGTGAACTCCGCCGACCGCGGGACGAGGAGCGCATCGAAAGCGTCGCTGTGCAGCGCACCGGGGGAGAGCACGTTCTCAAGCCGCCATATCTCGGATCGCGACGCCAGGAAGAGCTGATTTGCCGACCAGCATAGCCCCATGGCCCGTCTATAGACCTGCTGATGAACCGAGACGGTCCCGTTGGGCATGGCTCCGACGAGAAAGAGCTTGCCGCTTTGATACGAACTGACAGCGAAGCTCACCTTGTTCGCGACAAGCCAGTTCCTCAAACCTCGCGAGACGCCAATGACAGTATTGTCTGGAGCCGAGAATCCCGGGGCGCCCTGCGGAATATTCTCATCGCGCAAATAACCGCCTTGTGTCGACGCTTGGTCAACCATGATTCGAGGTTGCTCCTGAGAAACTTAAGCGGCCGCAGAGGGCCGTGAGGAATGGGTCTCGAGGAACTGGCGAGCTCGCTTGTTCGCAGCGTCTACGATCGGAAATACGGACTCGATGGCCGCCTCCAATCGACGCCATTTATCCTTGTCAGGCCGTGAGACCGTGGTCTTCGACAGCGGCAACGTCTGCCCAAGGGGGCGATCCCATTCAAGCCCGACCCCCTTCGCCAAACGCTGGGCCTCCGTTTGTGGCGATGCCAATAGAGCGGCGTATTCGACCACCTGGACTCGGTTGGGGTCGATCTTCTCAAGGTCGTCGAGCAAGGTCTCTGTTGTGATCGACCATTGATGCGCGACAATCTGAGCCAGATTCATTCCGTTGAGCTGCTGCCATCCGGGGACGAGCAACATCGACCATGACCCTCCGGGCCATCCGGGCAGCGCGGGATATGTGCGGAAGCCTCCCGAATGCCAGGCCTCCATCATGCTGTAGAGCGTCTCCCGGACGTCCCGATACAGATAGATGAAGTTGGCATCAGGCCAGAGGGCGTCGAAAAACGGAACACGAAGCGCGTTCTTCGGCGTTTTCTCCAGCATACGGACACGGCCATCGGCCGGGTGGCCGTCACGATCCTTCAGCAACTGATAGAATGATTGGGCCAGTTTTTCCGCGCGCTCGTCAGTGGCATCTTGCTCAGTGAGCCTGTTCGAGGTCCAGCCACGTTGGGCGGGAGACAAGCCGGGGATGTTTTCGATGATCCAATGGCTTTCGTCTCCGGTCGAGTAGAGTCCGGACGCCTGTTCCAGGGTTTCGTAAAGGAGTGTCGAGCCCGAACGCGGGGTACTGACGATAACGACGGGTCTGTCGAAGCGGCTTCGGAATGACGGTTGGCTGCCGCCAGTACGACTGTCTTTTCCGACGTCGCTTAGCGGGCTGTCGGGATGCGCCAGAGCCATCAGCAAGATGAGTTGCTCCAGCATCAATTGAACCGTGATCCCGTTTGGAAGTTCGATCCGGTCTGCGCCCAGGGCCAATGTTTGCGCCCGAACCTCTTCGATGAGCTTCGAGTACACTGCCCGACCCTTCGGGTCCGTTCCGAAACGAGCCCAGTCCGCGGCCCAAGCCGCGATGAAGCTTTCCACCCGTTCCAGAATTCGGAGGATCCTGGGATCGTCACCCGCCTGATCACGAATGAATGCCAGGTGGCAGCGCATCTCCCACGGCGACATGACCTCCGGGGAATTGATCTTCTCATAAATAAGGCCGTCGCCGCTACGGCCACCCGGACGAACGAAGCGCGATTCGGCAACGCCGGACTCCGCCGCCTCCATGAGGTCAGGAAGAATTCCACCGCCCACGGTATCCAGGACGAGGTGGATGCGCTGATCGGCACCCTTGTTCTGAACATCGTGCCAGCGTGAACTGTCGAAGACCCAACACTCGCCCGGAGCCATGTGCACGGTTTCATCGCCGCACGTGAACAGCACTCCCGGATTGGTGATCACGGGAATGTGAATCCGAAGATGCGTCCGCCAATAATAATGTATGTCGATGTGCGACGGCACTTCTCTGCCCGCGGCGAGCCCCATGAAGCGGCTCCGGCCCCAGACGCTGCCGATCGCCGCCATGATCTGGCGCACATAGTCGCAGCGATTGAGACTATCCGTCGCCGCCATGGCTCCTTCGAGGTTGTCGCTATCTCGGCCACCAGGCGTAACAAGCCTCACAGCTTCGTTTCCAACGTATCCGGTCGGATGCGGAGTCCAGGCTGAAGGCGGAAGCGCACGGACTTCGGCCGCGATCGCGTCCGCATCGAAGCGGATCGGTAGCTTCAGGAATGGCTGCCTCAGTCGCATTGCGGCCTCATCCTTTCCCTAAGCCCTTGAATCAAGTCAAATGCCGGGGACGAATGGCTTCGGCGGCTCTACGGAATAGGGCTCCCGCCATATCCACCGTGAGGCGACGATCTTGGTTCCGGACCGCACGGGCAATCCCGCATGCTCGGACATTGGGTCTTGGCGACCATCTTCGGTGACATTCCGGAACAATAGTAGGTCGCCTTTACAACCACGAAAATCGAGACCTGTCCGGACGAACCTGGTCTCGCCCCCTTCATAGTCGTCCGTCAGGTAGGCGATCGCGGTCATGATCCGCTGATTGCCCCCTTCTTTCACGAAATCGAAATGCGTCCGGAACTCTCCCCCGGGACCGTAACTCAAAATTTGGAGCGGCTCCGATTGCTCCGGTCGGGTGCCGCTGATCGCCGCGATGCGCCTGTTGATTGCGTTCACTGCAAGGTCCTCGTGGCCGGCACCGAAGAAGGTGCTGTCGGACTTTCGATCCGGATGAGGCGTTGCGTGGCCCGTGGCCCTGTCGATCACGAGCGAGGGCTGGAGGCGCGGCCCGGACGAGCGCACCAGATAATCGCATTCTTCGTCAGTCAGGAACCCGGCAGCGATCCAGACTGAAGGCTCGCGGCTGAGTTCCTCAAGTTCCGGTAATTCTAATGGTTCGCCATCGTCGCCGACGGCCATTCGCCCGATCAGCGTGAGCTGACCGGCGATCGCTGATGGTTCCGAGAATGCCTTGAGGGCCTTCAGACCCGCCTTCCAATCCGACGAGCCGCCCGTGCCGTTGGCCAGGAAGTTGGCGTAAAGGAGCGCTGCCGTGCGATGACCCGCCTCAGCGGCCTGGCCCATCAGTGCACGAGCTGCGGCGGTATTACGCGGGATGATTTGCCCACTGATCCGCCACACTCCGAGCAAGTAGAGGCCGTCCGGATCGCCGCTTGCTGCGGCGGCGTTCAACCGATCGACCGCTTCCGCGTATCGACCGGTTGAAGCAAGCCCACGGACCTCGTCTGTCGCTCCCGACATCGCGGCCCTCGCTTCGCCTAGTAGCGGTAGTGATCCGGCTTGAACGGACCCTTTTGCGGAACGCCGATATAGTTGGCCTGCTTCTCTGAAAGCTCGGTCAGGTGAACGCCAAGCTTGCCGAGGTGAAGGCGGGCGACCTTCTCGTCGAGGTGCTTCGGAAGAACGTAGACCTCGTTCCGGTACTGATCGTTCTTCGACCAGAGCTCGATTTGAGCGAGCACCTGGTTGGTGAACGACGAGCTCATCACGAAGCTCGGGTGACCGGTCCCGTTGCCGAGATTCACGAGGCGGCCCTTCGACAGGACGATGATCTTCTTGCCGTCCGGGAACTCGACCTCGTCGACCTGTGGCTTGATCTCGGTCCACTTCATGTTCGACAGCGCGCCGATCTGAATCTCGCTGTCGAAGTGACCGATGTTCGACACGATCGCCATGTTCTTCATCGCTCGCATGTGGTCGAGCGTGATGACGTCCATGTTGCCGGTCGCGGTGACGAAGATGTCGGCGCGGGGAGCGGCCTCTTCCATCGTCACGACTTCATAACCTTCCATCGCGGCCTGAAGCGCGCAGATCGGGTCGACCTCGGTCACGATGACGCGTGCGCCGCCATTGCGCAGCGACGCCGCCGAACCCTTGCCGACATCGCCGAAGCCGGCGACGCAGGCGATCTTGCCGGCGAGCATGACGTCGGTGCCGCGGCGGATGGCGTCGACCAGCGACTCCTTGCAGCCGTAGAGATTGTCGAATTTCGACTTGGTGACGCTGTCGTTGACGTTGATCGCAGGGAACGGGAGCTTGTCGTTCTTGGCCAGCTCATAGAGGCGGTGAACGCCGGTGGTAGTCTCTTCAGAGACGCCCTTGATGTTCTGGACGGTCTTGGTGAGGTAGCCCGGACGCTCGGCCAGGAACCTTTTCAGCGTCGCAGCGAAGATTTCCTCTTCCTCGTTCGACGGCGTGAACAATGCCTCGCCTGCCTCCACGCGCGCGCCCCAAAGAGCAAACATGGTCGCGTCGCCGCCGTCGTCGAGGATCATGTTGCAGGTCGTGTCCTGACCCCAGTCGAAGATCTTGGTGACGTAATCCCAATATTCCTCGAGCGTCTCGCCCTTGATTGCGAACACCGGAATGTTGCGGGCAGCAATGGCGGCCGCGGCATGATCCTGCGTC
>DASSFK010000362.1:0-13108 GCA_035694565.1 Sphingomicrobium sp. | reverse complement strand
CTTCCTGCAAAATTACACTTGGCTCCGTTGCGAACGAGGACTGCAATTGCGCAAACGCTCGAGGCGACGGTTCGAACGCAATGACCTTACCGTCACGGCCCACCCGATCAACAAAAAGCCTGGTATACAGGCCCACGTTGGCGCCTATGTCCCAGACAACGTCGCCACCCCTTATGTTAGTCAGAAGTAGATCGCGAAACTTTTGTTCATAGGCCTCGCCGAGAATCCATCTGTAGATTCTCACCATTGGACGAAGGATATGCAGTTGCTGAGCAAACGTTCGGATTCGGATCAACAGTGGATTTGCGTAATTCACGGTGCTCTCCCTAATCCCTGGTTCGATTCGCCTGCGGGACGCGGGAAAGGGATTGGGGTCGCTCGACGTCAGGCCGGCATCGACGTCGCTTCAGGCGCAATGCCCGGCCTTGGGCATTGCGGGAAGCGGAGGATAACCAGCCTGCAAGGTGGCTCGATACGAATCCCATATCGATGCTGCCGAGTACATCCGGATACATCGTTAACACCTTAGCTTCTGATACAAGCAGAAGCGCGCGGGTAGCGCAGCATCAAATGACGGTTTTGACCCGAGCAGGCGCAGGTTCATCGTGTTCATCCTCGCCCCCCACCGTGGGGTGGCCGGGATGCAGCTGTCTACAACGACGCTTTCGGCGCCTGAGTTCCAATAGTGCGCCGCTGGCGGGACCTTCGGTGAGAAGATCGCCGAGCGTCCATCTCCGATGCGGCCGCCTCTAAGCGCTGGCCGGGCAAAGGAACCGAGACCGACCGCGTCCGTTGTACGGCGGTCGGATTCCAGCCGAGATTTTGCGGGCGGCGGCCCGTAGTAATCTCTGACCGGTTCAGCCACCGGGTAATCCGGCGAGATCGAACCTATGCTGGAAAAGGCACATGCACGCTCCAGCGCCATCGCGCGCGACGTCCATTAGTCCCGGCGGGAGGCGTCTCCGCATATGGTTGAGCGTAGCGGCACTACTCTCGCTCTTCCTGTCCATCCATCTTTCCGCCTCAGGAACTCTCTTATTTCCCTATGTTGCGGCGTTCGCAACATCTCTTGTCCTGATCTGTCTCGAGTCGCGGCGGCTCTCGATGGGGGTGGTCATCGCGGGCTTTCTTCTATTAACGGCAACTGTGGCATTCTTCGCTTTGTCGATCCCGTACGCGGCCAACCCTTCACGTCGCCTACTCTCCCTGGCCCAATTGTACGTGGCCCTCATCACCAATTTCGGCCTCTTTCTCGGATTGTCTTCATTGCACCCGCGAACGATTTCGCGCCTGTTCCTGTCCGTGGCCGTGCTCATTCTGGCCGTCGCGACACTGGAGGTATATTTCGGATTAAGACCGTTTGTCGACGCAGTGCGGTCGGTGATCCATCGGGAGTATTACGATGACACGACACGAGACTTGCAGCTGTACGGCGCTGTGCGACCAACCGTCTTTGCCTCGGAACCATCGCTCGTAGGCATTTTTTGGGGTCTATCATTGGTTGGGTGGCTGCTCACCGATGTGGACAGGTTGGGAGTCAAACGGCTGGTTGCCGCTTCACTGCTAACCGCGTCAGCGATCTTTGTCATTCGCTCGCCCACCATATTCTATGCCGTCGCTATCTGCGTGATCGGATTGATCGTTCACCGATTAGGAAGGAGCGCCAATACCGGCGTGCGATTGCTCAAGTCGGTATCACTGTTTACCTGCTTCATCGTGGTTATCGCCTCGACCTCGTTGCTTATGCATGCCGCCGACGAGTTCGGCGGATTGATCGAGGACATAGTCAAGGGAGACAGCTTCTACACTCGTCAGATCGGGCCGTACCGTCTTGCGTCAACCATGGCCGAAACCAGTCCCTTATTTGGTTTCGGATTGGGAGGTGACGCGGAAATGACACCTTACGCAATGGACGCGTTCTCGCCCGTACTCGAAAACATGATAGAGGGTATGAACGCGGCGGATACCGACAGCGTTCGCGGCATGGCCCTCAATTTCAGCGAGGGCAAGACAAGCCATCTGCTCACAAACTCGTTTTGGCAATTTTGGATTTCATTTGGCATTCTCGGCGGCGCCATCGTGGCCGCCCTCGTGGCACTTGCTCTCGCAAAATTGGGCGTGAGCGAAATTGGCTTTGTACTGCTCGGGGCGACGCTTATGGGGCAAACCATGGGGGGCGTCGTCATCGCTCCGGCGTGGACGCCCCTGTTCATGATTGCTGCCCTTACGGTTGGCTGGACTGACGCTCGCTATGCTCACCGCGGCAGGTCGACCCGCATCGGTTCGCGGCAATGCGCAATCGGTTGAGCGCCCGCAACCACCTGGCGTGTCGGGACACGTAACGTGGAGCTGCTCAGAACTTGCCGAGGGATTCGCTTGTCAAGCTGGCATTGCCGACATGCAAAGGGGACGGGTCCTCGCCGCCAAGAGCCAGGATGTCGCAGGCAACCGACCAAATGACACGGGACCTGATCTTGTCTGAGCGCCCAATTCCTAACTCCGTTTTGGGGTCTCGCATAGGAACTATCCATATGCGTGGCCGTTCCGCGGTAGGCGGGGCGCTGTCGGGCAGTCTAGATTTTTTGAGAATCATAACCTCTGTGGGCAATTCGGCACGCACTGTGAAAATGCGAAAAGTGCCGTTTGACCGTCTCGGGTAACAAGGGCGAGCCACAATGCTTGGATCCTTCTCCGATCTTCCTTCACTTGCAAGACGGGACGTCTGCGTAGTTGGCGGTGGGCCGGCGGGGATCGCGGTCGCGCTTGCTTGCGAGGAGCATGGACTCTCGGTTCTCATTCTGGAATCCGGAGCGGATGGAGTCGACGTTTTTTATGCTGGCCTCAGCACCGGACATGACGTTGACTTGGAGACGCATGCGGCTCCGCATTTGGCGATCTGCCGTGCTCTTGGTGGCGCCTCGAAGTGGTGGGGAGGCAGGTGCACGCCCCTCGACGAAATTGATTTTGAGAAACGAGCCTTCGTACAGGCGAACTGGCCTATTCGCTATGCCGAGCTGGCGACTTGCTATGATAAAGCCGCCGAGTTCTTTGGTGTTGCACCGGCGCATTTTGTTTCTCCGGTTCCCTCATGGGACCGATTGGAAGGTGTGCGGTTTGAAGATTTGGAGCGATGGACGCCTGAGAAGGATGTAAGCAAGCGCCATCGCGAGCGGCTCGCGACTTCGAAAGACATTGCATTAGTTACCGAAACCACCGTAACTGAAATTCACGTTTCGGAGGACGCTCGACACGTTAGTCGCTTGACCGTTCGCAGTCGGGAGAAGTCGGTCGCCATCTCGCCTAGACACGTCATTCTCGCTTGCGGCGGTCTGGAAACAACACGTCTCTTGCTGTGGACGCAAGCCAAGCTCCCAAAGCTGTTCGGAGGGCCCGACGGACCGTTAGGTCGGTATTATTCAGGCCATGTTTCCGGCAAGATAGCCAACTTGGTTCTCGGTGACCCGGCCCATTTTGCGGCTCACGACTATTTTCCTGATTCAGGCGTCTTCGTGCGCCGGCGGTTTACATTTCCCCCGGAGATCCAGCAACGCGAGGAGCTTCTCAATATCGCGCTTTACGCAGACAACCCACCCTTCCATTCTGCCGACCATCGCAACGGCGTGCTGTCACTTGCGTGGCTTGCGCTGGCAACCCCGATCTTAGGACGCCTTCTTGCATCGGAAGGCGTACGGATCAGTCACCTAGGGCCAGCACCTTATCGATGGTTTCAACATGTTAGAAATGTGTTGTCGCAGCCTCTGGCAACGTGGGCGAGCATTGCAAGCATTCTGAAGCAAAAATATCTTTGCGTTCCGAGGAAGCCAGGTTTTCTACTTTTCAACTCGGGCGGCCGGTATGCTCTTCACTATCATGCCGAGCAGTCGCCGAATCCGAACTCGCGAGTCATGTTGAGCTCCAAGTTGGACGCGTTTGGCTTGCCGTACTTGAGCGTACGGCTGCGGTTTAGCGAGACGGATGCAGAAAGCGTCGTCAGAGCTCATTCATTTCTTGATGCGGCCTTGAGGCATTCAGGATTGGGCTACCTCGACTTCGCCGAACTCGGAGCAGGGTCTCGCGTTAAGAATGTGCTCCGCCAGGCAAAGGATGGCTTTCATCAAATCGGCACCACGCGCATGGGCTTTGATCCTCAGCGAAGTGTCGTGAATGCTGATTGCCGCACGCACGACCTTGAAAATTTGTACATTGCGTCCAGTTCCGTGTTTTCTTCGCCCGGCCAAGCTAATCCAACATTTCCTACGGTGGCTCTGAGTTTCAGACTTTCGAATTATCTCGCAAGCAAAATAGCCAGGGAACGGATTGCGGGCAGCAACAAACACCGTATTGAGCCATGAGACAGGTCTATTCAAAAGCGCTTTGGCGCAATGTGTCGGCAATAGGCTTCGGCTGTGCGTCTCTTGGCTCTCGCATCTCGCCAAGTGGCGGTCGCCGAGCCGTGGATATGGCTCTCGAATACGGTGTGACGTGGTTTGATGTCGCCCCTTCATACGGAGATGGACAGGCTGAGGAGCTACTTGGGCATTGCCTGCGAGGCCGGCGCGATAGAGTTGTTATTTGTACAAAGGTTGGCATTGCGCGCCCTCGCCTTTCTTTATCAAAGCGCCTTTTGCGGCCTCTAGCTCGAGCCGTCGTGTCGAGCATTCCAGCTGCACGGTCGGTTGTAAGGTACGCTCACAAGGTCCCCACCCGCACAGCCATTCATCCAGAACTTATTGAAGCGTCCCTTGTACAGAGTCTCCGATCATTGCGGACCGATCATGTGGATGTCCTGGCGCTTCACGAGCCAACGCCGGAGGAAGCAGCGGATCAGCGGATATTTGAAGTGCTCGAGCGGTTACTGGACCGCGGCCTCACCCGAGCAGTTTCCATTGCCGGGCAGCCAGATAGCATTATCGCGGCGGTGTCCCGACGCCTCCGCGTCGACTATGCGCAGTTTCAAGACGCGCCACATAGTGGGGTCGCCAACAGACTGCGTTCCGAGCTGCCTCGCGATAGGTGCCCTCAATTTGTTACGCATGGTGTCTTCGGGACGGATAACTCGAACGAAATATCTATGCTCTCATCCCAGGCATCAGAAACTCTCAAACTATGGCTTCAAGAGCACGACCCAAATGCAACGGAGATTGTAGCGGATCTCTTGTTGCATTTCGCGTTCTCCAACAATCCCGATGGTGTGGTCATCGCATCGATGTTCAGTGCGCGGCATATCGAACACAATTGTTCACTTGCAGCGAAACGCCCGGCACCAGAACTCGCAGCTAAGATCAATTCACTGCTAAGGAATAGATAGAGTGCTTCTCGGGGCTGGCCTCGCCATCGTCGCTGACCTTACGTTACGTCTGCACGTGCATCGCTTGTCAACTTGAACACGACATCATTGACCGCACTCTTTGCATCTAGCGATCAAAGGTATCGAACTCAGTCATTAGGGATCAATGTCAACAGAAATCGACTCAGTTTCTCAGCATATGCCGGCGTCACACGCGTGTGCGTTGGCAGGGTGATGATAGACCGTACTAACTCCGAAACGTTCGTGGTACGTCCCGGCATGTGAGTGAAGCTCTTCATTTCGTGGACATTCGGGTAAAGTGACAAAGCCACGTCGTAGTTATTGGCTAGCAACGCCCGGTAGATATCATTTCGCGAATTGCGACCGACGATGATCGGATAATTGACGAATCCGGCCTCTGCGCGACATTTTTGTGGGGTCTCAGCGGATACACTAATCTGGCGAAAGTGACGATCATAAACCGCGGCGATCGAGCGACGGTGGTTAACTATGTCTGCGACATCGCCGAATTTTCGGTTCCACTCGCCAAATGCGGCGAGCGCCGGGCGGCTGATGATGGTGTCGTCCAGACGAGTGGTCTCCATGCGAGACATCGGAAGGACGTCAACGATTTTATCCGACTCCATTGTTGCGCGCCGTAGGACAAAAAATAACGGAAACACCAGGCGATTCGTGACGAAGCTGTACGCTAGTACTTTTCTCACTTGGAATTGATACTGCCAGAACCCCAGCCGCAGCCAAGTTTCGACTTCAGCTTCGATAGCCGCTGCAATCTTCCCGGGAGGCATTGCTATCGCTCCGCCCCAAAAAAAATTCAAAATCTTAAATCCCGAGAAACTAAACACGCTTGCATCGCTGACGGTACCGATTGGTTTGCCTTCGATACTGGCCCCCAAGGATATGGCGCAGTCGTCGAAGAACTTCACGCCGTTGGAGTGACATAAGTCAGCTATCGCATTCGTCTCCACCTGGGGGATGTGATAATGAGTGACCAGAACACACGCGGTCCGGTCATCGATAAGCGACTTGAGATGGTCCAAATCAACATTGGTCGAATTTGGACGAAAGTCGACGAACACTGGGTCGCCTCCACCAAACTTCACCATGTTGACGACGTCAGGTATCGTGTACGGCGACATAATCACGTTACGCCGCTTTTCTGTAACGACATGCTTGACCAATAAAAGGATTCCGGAGCGAGCTCGCCCCAACGGTATTGTGACGCTTGCTCCCCCCAATACGGAATTCAGCCCAAGTCGAAAGACTTGGTCGGCCTTCTGGTCAGACTTAAACCAGCAAGAAATGTATCGAATTTGATAGATGATCTGATGCGGTACTAGCATTTCCGTCTGGGCCCTATGCAATCCACCCGGCGGGATCGTCGCCCTCCGAGGAGGCGTAGCAAACCTGCACAGAACAAGCAGCCCTTCTCGCTCGGACGGGTTATTCACGCTTCCTGTAACAGGAACAATTATTATAGAGCGAGCGGAGTTCCTACGAGCACGTTCAGTTCCGCGCAAACCTGCTGGGACTGCGGCTGCTGTCTCGGGGTATGGACACGTCGTCGCCATCGGGGAACCAACGACTGCAAAAGGCGATACTCGCGGCGCGGTCGTTGCGTCGGCGCGTCGCCCGCAAGAGCCATCGCCCAGTTCCGTCGGTCCGAATTCGTACCTTCGAGCCGCGCGATTTGGGCGCTGTACTTATCGCCGTGCATAAGGGCAGTTTCTCAGCGCGCCTTACTCCAGCACGTAGTTGCCCGACGGACGGATACTAGAACTGCTCGGCTTGCGAACGAGCGCTTTCGGCTTCGAGAAGGAGTCGTTTGCGGGATGATCATTCCAACAGTTCCCGCGGGTGCAATTGCGACGGATGCCCTCAATCACCCCAGGACTGACTGATCCACATTGGTACCCGAGATTTCGTTAGGAACTTTCTGTTTCGCTGCGCGTCCGCTCACTAGTGTACGACGGGCCCCGAAACCGCAGTATCACAGGTTAAGTACGTATTCCGCTCTGCATCGGCGGAGGCAGAGCGGCATGGCCAGCGCAATTTGGTACGAAGTATGCAAGCTGGATATGCGTTCTCAAGATTCGCCGATCGCCTGGCAAGCATCGTCGAGTTATCGTCCGGTGATTTTGAACTGCTAGCGAGTATGCCGAGCAGCATTTGCCACTATGGCTCTCATCATCATGTCCTGAAACACGGCGATCGGCCGAACCATTGCAGTGTACTGCTGCAGGGTTATCTTTGCTGGCAGGATGTCGACAGCTACCACGGACGGATAACATCAATTCACGTGCCGGGCGACGTGCCAGACCTCTGTACCTTACACGATCCACGCGTCGACTTTGACCTGCTTACGCTCGGTCAGGCTGTGGTCGCAACCGTACCGCACACGTTCTTTCGGGAGCTTTCCGCGCTGTCGCCGTCGATGTCGCGCGCGTTATTGTTGTTGATGCTCACAGACGCCGCCATCTTACGAAACTGGATCGTGAACCTGGGAAGCAGGGATGCATTGGCGCGCGTGGCCCACCTGCTGTGCGAAGTCACAACGCGCTTGCGCGCAGTTGGCCTGGCCAGGGATTTTCGGATCCCCTTGCCTTTCACGCAATCGGGTCTTGCCGCCGCCTGTAGCATTTCCACGGTTCATGCTAACAGGGTCATCCACGAATTGCGCCGCAACAATATTCTTCAATGGCAGTCAAAGACAATCACGATAACCGACTGGAATGAACTGGTTCGTCTCGCCGCGTTTAACCCTGGCTACCTTCGGCTGCGCGGACAGGATCCGGCTGAGTTGCACAAACAACACTCGCCACTGTCGGGCATCGCACGTCGTTTATCCACGCGCACAATGCTACACTGATTGAAGCGAGCTGGCGGCCGCATACTCTTACTTGATACTCTCTCGCGTACGTTGAGCACGTTGTACTGTATAATTGGTCGCGCTGGCACGACATGAAGATCGTGTTGACGACCAATCTTCAAGAAGGGCTGTCGGAACGCCTACCGAAGCTTACCGCCGTTTGGACGACGGAGAACCTGACCAACAAGGTAACCAGCCTGCAATGCAGCTGCCACGGCGAGGCTGGACAGGAAGGAGTTCACTAGTGTTGAGCCATCAATCATATCGTAGCTGAACACGCTTATGGCAGATGCTGCTGTTGCCATCAGGATAGAGAAAGCATTGAAACGCGCGAGGCACAATCCCGCAATGAAGCTACACATCAAGAATACGATGAATGCGGTCACTTCACTGCTCGCGATATAACTTATCTGCTGCTGATTTCGATCCAAATCCCGTGAACAATCGATTCGCAAGCGCTGTATCGTTCAGAGCCGGTGGAGTACCAGGAAGGTAGTTAACAAGTCAGTGCTGCGGGCGCGAGCGGTTCTTTCGGCAAAGCAATTGCGCTACCGCCAATTCGGACATAGACGCGTCGATACGGCGGGATGGCTGCGGGAGATGGACTCGAAATGTCGGCCGATCCCGCTCAGCTACCGGGAAAATGGGGAATTGGACCGCCGTAGTTGGTACGAGATTGCGGAGAAAATGCATTCGCTAACCCCTACCGAGAGCAACTCACGCCACCCGCCGTATTCTCCAGGACAAAAGCATCGGCAAAAATCCGCGGCAATTTAGGCCCTTCGGGCCTAGCAAGTACGGCGCGCTAAATTTGGCTGGAGGAGGGAGAGAAACTGGAAACAAACTTGCTCCGCAAGTCCCGCTCAGGTCCTCTCAGTCTAGCGACTTAGGTGGGCGCCAGCCTTCTCCATGAGCATACAGCCATAGATTGCTGCAGCGCAAACGACGTCTGCACGCAAATTCTGGCGCTCGGCGGAGGCATCTCCGGCGGCAGCAGCTTACCCTTTAGCAGCCTTGGCAGATCGTGAGCTTGGGCTTTAGTTTCTCAACTTCTGCTTGATCGTCCAGCGGCTGTATCGCGGATGATCCCCCGGAAGTATCTGGCTTTTGCCTGATCTTGGACTGTCTTGCTGGACGGGGCCTATTCGGTAGCTGCTGGCCTGTGCTCTCGACGTCGTCGATACCGACGGTAAAGCCATCATAGTCAGCGGCCGGTTTCGGTGAGGGCGACAACTTGGTGGTGACCGGCGTCCGCGAAATGTTTTCCAAGGCGGGGGGCCAGCCGTCTTTGGGGTTGGCAGTCGGTGGCAAGTTCTTGGCGGCTGCCGATGGTGTAGAACGCTTGGCGGTCGCTGTTGGCGGTGAAATGTCGTCGGTCGCCGTTGGTGGCCAAACGTTATTAGTGGTCGGTGGCGGCGAACCTTTAGCCGTCATCCGTGGTGACGAGACGCCGGGGCTCGCCAGGTTGCTGGTGGCCGCTGCTGGCGAACCTTGGTCTGTCCCCCATGGCGGCGGGGCAAGGGAAAGCGGCGGACCAAGCGAGCTTTGACATCGAGCGCTGCCATGCAGCCAAAAACTGACAGACAATAAACCGACGGCAAATAATGCAGCGCTTTTCAATCGCATTCTGCAATCCGCTTCGATGCTAAGATCAATGACCCCTTAGCTCCGGGCACCGCTGACTACTCAAATCGCGGTCAAAGGTGACCGAAATAGGGAGGATGCCTGGCATCCTGAACTTTGGCAGCGACGAGGATACCCGAAGGACTCGTTCGCTGTACGCGTTTTCAGGCATCTGGGATCGAGTTCAAGGGGACCTTAGCACGAAGTCGAAGCCGATCTCCGGCCCATCACCTCGTCTAGGACTTCCTGCCGACGCCCGCGCGTGACGTCCGGTTCGCCATCGAAAGCGGGTTCGCTTGTGCAGGACGGATGTCTGTTATGGGCCAATAACGGAAGTCGCTGCTGCCCATAACCGATGAGCAATCTTACCAACAATTACTCATCAGATTCTATACTCACCAAAACTTCCCCGGCGATGATTTCGGGGGCTCCAAGATTAAGGTCAGGCAGGCTTTCCTGAACAAACTCCAGTACTTTGTCGTTCGCCGCATTGGCGCTTTCGCGATCCGCTGCGAGCAGCGAGACGCCAGAAGAGGCTGTTTTGATCGACGAAGGCATTGCTCTGCCGGAAGACGTCAGTATCGGTTCTTCGGAGGCTCGGAGGCCGATCGCCCGTCATCGGCACAATCCCAAATCGAAGAAGGTCACTACCGCTCCACGTCCCAAGTCGAAACCAAAGGCAACCGTTATCAAGCGAACTGCCATTTCCCAGCGTTCAAAGGCCGCCAGCGATACCGAGCCCTGTCGGCTCAAGGCGTTTGGTGGCTTGCGTAAGGCTTTAAATTCAGCCGATTGCGAAATCTGACGGCCCTCTGAGCACGGCAGAAACAATCCGCTTTGGCTCACGAGCAGACGTCCCGACCTCCCCTGCTCCAGGTCTGCTCTGCCCCTGAAAGATGGGGTAATCGGCCGGCCCAGCTTGTGGATAGCTGAAGATTTTAGGTGCTGCGCTTCAGGCTGATGGTGAAACGAGGTCACCGTTGTTATGGGCCTCAAGCATCAGAGGAGAAGCGCAGCATGGACCATTTTGCCGGAATGGACGTATCGGTCAAGGAGACGAGTGTCTGCATTTTGGATGACGCGGGCAAGATCGTGAAGGAAGTGAAGGTGGCGAGCGAGCCTCAAGCACTTCTGAAGGTTCTGGGGAATCCCGCCTACCGCTTCAAGCGGATCGGACTGGAAGCCGGGCCGTTGTCGCAATGGCTATTCAGCGCTCTGGCCGAAGCCGAGTTACCAGTGATCTGTGTGGAGACGCGGCACATGCAGGCGGTGTTGAAGGCGCAGATCAACAAGATGGTGTGTCCCGGCTGAGATCCGAATACTCAGCGCGGGTGAAATGATTCGCCCGACCGATGGAGGCTTATCATGTTCTACTGTGGTCTGGACGTGTCGTTGCGAGAAACAGCCATCTGCATTGTCGATGCCGATGGAAAGATCGTGAAAGAACTCAAGGTCTCTTCAGATCCCGATGCGATCGCGAACGCAATTCGTGACAGCGGTTTTGTCTGTGAGAAAGTCGGGTTGGAGTCTGGTTCGACCGCCGCCTGGTTGCAGGCCGGACTGGTGACCCTCGAGTTTCCAGCGATTTGCATCGATGCTCGTCATGCGGCGGCGATGTTGCAGGCGGGCTTGCGCAACAAATCTGATCGCAATGATGCGCGGGGTATCGCGCAATTGATGCGAGTGAATGCTTATCGACCGGTATGGGTGAAGTCGGAGCGATCGCAGCGGCTGGGCGCGCTGTTTACCGCACGAAATACGCTGCAAGATCAGCTGGTCAGGATTGAAAATGTCGTACGTGGCCTGCTTCGCTGCGACGGGATTAGGCTGCCGTTAGGTCGTCGGCACTTTGAGGCTGAGGTGCGCACCCGCGTCGGTGACCATGCGGAAATCATGTCGACGATCGAGCCGTTGTTGGTTGCGCGTGCGGAACTAATCCGGCAACGCACGGTCTTTGACCGACGCATCATTACGCTCGCCCGCCGCGATGAGGTCTGCAAGCTACTCATGACGATGCCCGGCGTCGGAGCTCACGTCGCGCTTTCATTCAAAGCCGGCATCGATGATCCGGATCGCTTCCGACGCTCGCGCAATGTTGGGGCGCATTTCGGGCTTACGCCGCGGCGGTACTCTTCCGGAGAAGTCGACCTATCTGGGCACATCAGCAAGATGGGCGACCGTCATGTCCGACATATGCTGTACGTCGCCGCCCAGGTTACTTTAAGGCGCGACCAAGGGCTCTGGTCGTCCATGAAGGCATGGGCAATGAATGTTGCGAAGAAGCGTGGCTTGGCAAAGGCCCGGATAGCGCTCGCGCGCAGGATTGCGGTCACGTTGCACAAAATGTGGCTAACCGGAGAGCCGTTCCACTGGCAAAAGCCAGAAGCAGCCAGCGCGTAATTTACAAAGTCGAAAACCTGCCGCATCCGCAGCAGCAGAGGTCCCGGCAAGGGACGGGTGAAGGTGAGAGCGACTGTCCGTTTGGTGCGCCGTCGGCCGACCAGGGAACGCCGCTAATAAGATAGCTCCGCCTCCGCTCAGATGAACGCCATCCTGTGCCGGTCTTGCACTGAGCACGAAGAGAAGACTGTTCTATTGCCGGTTAACTCGACGGTTCGCGGATCACTTCGACGGGGCCGACCATGGCTTGACCGACTGCGCTTGACAAACGCCGGGACAGAGAAGACCGACCGCAATGACGCACGCGGCATCGCTCAGATGATGCGGGTGGGAGTGTACCGTCCGGTGCATGTAAAGACGCTACGCAGCCAGAAACTGCGGATGCTGCTGACCCATCGCAAGCTACTGCAGTCGAAGGCCATCGCTATCGAGAACGATCTGCGCGGGACTTTGCGTAACTTCGGCCTCAAGGTGGGCATGGTCGGAATGGTGGGGTTCGAGGCCCGCATCCAGGCGCTTGTCGCGACGATCCCCGACTTGGCGATGCTGGTGGAACCACTGCTCGTCGTCCGTCGGGCGCTCCGCGAACAGATCGTCATCCTGCACCGCCGCTTGCTGGCCATCGTGCGAGACGACGAGGTGTGCCGGCGCCTGATGACGACCCCCGGTGTCGGCCCGGTGGTGGCGCTGACCTATCGTGCTACCGTCGATGTGCCAGCCCGATTCCGAAAGTCCAAGTCGGTCGGGGCAGTGTTTGGGCTGACGTCCTCCAGACATCAATCAGGCGAGATCGATTGGAGCGGCAGGATATCGCGCTGCGGCGATGAAATGATGCGTGTGATGCTCTACGAAGCAGCGCAGAGCATGTTGCGTTCGAAGAAATGGTCCTGGCTTAAGGCCTGGGCCAT
>DASSFK010000361.1:0-3297 GCA_035694565.1 Sphingomicrobium sp. | reverse complement strand
AACGCATAGGGGCTGGTCGATAAAGGGCCACCCCAGGAGGGGGCAGCCCAAAGTCGATCGCAAGGTCACAAGGGAGAAGAGGGAAGCCCCCTCTTCTCCCTTTCTTTTTCTTCTCCCGAAACAGTCACGGAGCGGCGCTAGTGCGCCGTGCTGGAGGAGAAGGTACGATGTTCGCTAGGACTGAACGGCTGCTTCTGAGGCCCGGCTGGGCTGAAGACGCCCCGGCGCTTGCCGCGGCGATTGCCGACGAGATGATCGTCCGCAATCTCGCGACAGCTCCCTGGCCGTATCGGCTCCGCGATGCGGAAGCCTTCCTGGCGCAGCCGCGCGACCCGGTGCTTCCATCGTTCCTGATCTTCGAACGGACAGCCGGAGCGCCGAACCTCGTGGGCTCATGCGGATTGGGAAGACGGCCATCGGGAGCGGTCGAGCTCGGCTATTGGATCGCCCGCCCGTTCTGGGGCCGCGGCTATGCGACCGAAGCGGCCGTCGCTCTGATCGACATCGCCCGGGCACTTGGCTTCACGCAGCTCGAAGGATCGCACTTCCTCGACAATCCGGCTTCGGCCCGAGTGCTCGAGAAGCTGGGGTTCGAACCGCTCGGGATCACTGCGCCGCGGCTGAGCTGCGCCCGTGGGATCGAAGTGCAGGCGCGTCTGATGCGGCTGGAGCTCTTCGAGGACGTCGACGAGGACGAAGCGCTGGCCGCCTAGGCCGCGTCGTGGAGGATGATTCCCAAAGTGTGCCGGTTACCGCTCCGGACCGGGCTCACCCCATGGCGCATGGTTACCCGGTAAGTACCCCTCGTTCCCTGCACCGGGCGGTGATTGACCGCGAAGATCACCGCCTCGCCCGCCCCTAGCGGAACGACATTGACGCGCGACTGCATGCGCGGGCGCTGCTCGGTCAGAACGAACTCGCCGCCTTCGAAATCGGCTGGATCGTCGAGGAGGAATGCCGCCTGCAGAGGGAAGGCCAGCTCACCGTAGAGGTCCTGGTGCAGGCAGTTATAGTCGCCCGGTCCGTAGCGGAGGATCAAGGGAGTTGGCCGCTTCTGCCCGGCGGCATGACATTGCTCGAGGTAGCCGTCATGCTCGACGGGCAAAGCTTCGCCTTGCCCGAGCCGCTCGCGCCAGCGGTTCGCGACCGGGACGAGACGCGCGTAAAGCGTTGTTCGAAGGCTTTCGATGAGCGGGGGAAGCGGGTTGGCGAAATAACGATATTCGCCGCGGCCAAAGCCATGACGTGCCATGACGACGGTGCTTCGGAAGCTTTCGTCATCGTCATACGAATGAATTGCGCAGGTGCGTTCGTCCGGTGTGAGCAGCGGCCCGCTCGTTGCCCAGCCGCGTTCGTCCAGCTCGTTCTCGATGCGCTCCCAATCGAGCGCTGCAATTCGTTCTTCGATCGTCATCGAAATTGGCTAATCGGCCGATCGACAAAATGCGTCCCACGGCTTGCCCTCAAACTCAGGCCGCGTTGCGGACCCTTTTCGATGGGGTGGGTGCGGCGACGGCGGAAGCGCTCGCTTCATAGCGACGCAGGAGATCGCGATCGTCGATCGTCCACGGATGGAATCCCGGCAGGAAGAAATGGAACCAGGCCCCGCCGATCTTCCGGAACATTCCAGGACGGATCCACAGATACCAAAGGAGCTTCGACCAGGCGCGAAGGCCAGTCACGCCGTCCTGCCGCATCAGCTCCAGCGAACCGGCGGTGCGGTCGACCAAGAAGTTGCGGGTGACGAAGAGCATGACCTTCGCCTTGACCTTCCAGCGCTTGAACCGGGGCCAGTCGCGCGTCGCGTGAAGCCAGGTGTCGTAGGCAACGCCCTTGTGCTCGATCTCTTCGCAGGCGTGCCAGCGCCAGAGATCGGCGGCATCGGCGTCGGCGCCCGCAAGGTGGGCCGGGTTCTTCAGCAGCTGGTGCGCGAGGATCGCTGTGAAATGCTCCAGCGCCATGGTCGCCGCGAGACTGACGATCGGCGGGCGCTTTTTGCTGAAGCTCAGGCGATATTCGATCTGATCCTCGAGTTTCGTGAGGTCGTAACCCGCATCGGTGGCACGCCGGTTGAAAGCGTCGTGCTCGCGGCTGTGGATCGCTTCCTGCGTGGTAAACGCCTTGATCTCTGCTGCGAGCTTCGGCGGCGCCCCTTCACGGAACTGCCTAACGCTCTCGACGAAATAGGCTTCGCCCGACGGGAAGGTCGTCGAAAGGGCGTTGTAGATGGCGGTGGCCTCGACCCGTCCGCCATGCCACAAGCGCGCCTTCAGCGCCCCGCGTTCGAACTTTCGATCGCGCGGGGTAATCGTCAGGTCGGCCGGAGTCGGCAGAATCGTCGCACTCATGGCTAGAAAGTATCGTAACTTACAATTGTGTCAATAAGCCGCAAACGTCTCAACTCCGAGGAAAGCCGGACCGCCGCATTGGAGGCCGCTCGTCAGTTGCTGCTCGAGCAGGGTCCGCAGGCCGTGACTCTGAAGGCGGTTGCCGCGAAGGTTGGGCGAACGCACGCCAACCTCCTTCACCATTTCGGGTCGGCCGCGGGCCTTCAGTCGGAGCTTGCCCGCTCCATCGCCGAGCGAGTTACCGGAAGCATCGCCGAAGCCGTGGCCCGCGCCCGCTCCGGCGAAGCGGAGGCTCGCGAAGTCGTCGACGGAACCTTCGATGCCTTCGATCGCGAAGGTGCCGGAGCGCTTGCTGCGTGGATGATCCTGTCCGGCAATCGGGATGCGCTGAACCCGATCCTGGAATCGATCCGGGCGCTCGTCGCCCAGCTCAGCGTCGGTCACGAGGAGCAGCACGTGGGCGAGACCACGCTCTGGCTGGTGCTCGCCGCGCTCGGCGATTCCCTGCTCGGCGCGTCGATCGCAGGTGCCCTGTCGATGGATCGCGACACCGCCCGGCAACTCGCCGCGGACCGCCTCCGCTTCCAGCTCGACCCGGCCCACCACAAGGGCTGAGGTGGCAATCGCGCGCCCGCGCGACTAACTGCGCACGATGCATTTTCTAGATCAGGCGAAAATCTACGTGCGATCCGGTTCCGGCGGGCCGGGTGCGGTCAGCTTTCGCCGTGAAAAGTTCATCGAGTTCGGCGGACCCGACGGAGGGGACGGAGGCAAGGGCGGCGACATCGTCTTCGAGGCGGTGCCCGGTCTCAATACGCTCATCGATTTTCGCTACACGCAGCACTTCCGCGCCAAGCGCGGCTCCGGCGGCTCCGGCTCCAACCGGACCGGCGCCAGCGCGCCCGACCTCGTCGTCAAGGTTCCGGTCGGAACGCAGGTCCTGGCCGAC
>DASSFK010000360.1:0-4349 GCA_035694565.1 Sphingomicrobium sp. | reverse complement strand
CGACTGCCGAACCGACCTTGCCCTGGGCCAATCCTCTTTCACTCCCCTCGATGAATCGAAGTAAGCACAAACATTTCCAAAAGAATAGTTCTCAACCCGACACAGGGTGGAGTCCTTTCGCGCTTGCACAATAAGGGTGGCGTCGCCCATCTTAAGAGCGTGCTGAGACAGTACGAACTGATCGAGCGGGTCCGGTCCTACGATCCCGACGCGGATGAGGGGCTGATCAATCGCGCCTACGTCTTCTCGATGAAGGCGCATGGAACGCAGACGCGCGCCAGCGGCGATCCCTATTTCAGCCATCCGATCGAGGTCGCGGGCATTCTCACCGACCTCAAGCTCGACGACCAGACGATCGCGACCGCGATCCTTCATGACACGATCGAAGACACGGTCGCCACTCCGGAGGAGATTGAGAAGCTCTTCGGTAAAGACGTTGCGCGTCTCGTCGACGGAGTCACCAAGCTCAGCAAGATCGAGGCCCAGTCCGAGAGCGAGCGCGCCGCCGAGAACCTGCGCAAATTCTTCCTCGCCCTGAGCGACGACATTCGCGTGCTGCTCGTCAAGCTGGCCGACCGGCTGCACAACATGCGCACGCTCCACCATATCCCCAACGAGGAAAAACGCCGCCGAATCGCCCGGGAGACAATGGATATCTACGCTCCGCTCGCCGAGCGGATCGGCATGTACGAGATGATGAACGAGATGCAGACGCTGGCTTTCCAGGTGCTGGAGCCGGACGCCTACGCCTCGATCACGCGCCGGCTGAAGCAGCTGACGGAGCAGGGCGGCGACCTCGTTAGTCGAATCGGCCTTGGGCTGCAGCTCTATCTCACCGACCACGGCCTCAACGCCGAGGTCATGGGGCGCCAGAAGCACCCCTTCTCGATCTGGAAGAAGATGGCCGAGCGGCACATCAGCTTTGAACAATTGTCCGACGTCATGGCGTTCCGGGTGATCGTGGACGCTCAGGACGATTGCTACTCGGCGCTTGGCCTGATTCACCAGCGGTGGCCGATGGTCCCCGGCCGCTTCAAGGACTACATCTCGACCCCCAAGCGGAACGGCTACCGGTCGCTTCACACTTCCGTGATCCATGACTCGAAGATGCGGATCGAAATCCAGATCCGAACTCGGGAGATGCACGACCAGGCGGAACGCGGGCTGGCTGCTCATTGGGCCTACAAGGAGAACAAGCCGAGCGCGGACCTGAAGGTCCCGTGGATCGACGATCTCGTCGAAATCCTCGACCATGCCGCATCGCCCGAGGAGCTCCTCGAGCACACGCGAATGGCGATGTACCAGGACCGGATCTTCGCTTTCACTCCGAAGGGCGAGCTGATCCAGCTGCCCAAGGGTGCGACTCCGGTCGACTTTGCTTATGCCGTGCACACCGATCTTGGCGACCGCACCGTCGGAGCGAAGGTCAATGGCCGCGTCGTTCCGCTCCGGACCATTCTCGAGAACGGCGATCAGGTCGAAATCCTCGCCTCGGAAGCCCAGCACCCACAGCCGTCGTGGCTGCGCTTCGTGGTCACTGGAAAGGCGCGATCTGGAGTTCGCCGCTTCGTTCGCCACAAGGAGCGCGACGAGACCGTCGAGCTTGGGCGAAAGATCTACGACGAAATCGTCGAGCGTCTCCCGGCGGTTCTCGACAAGGATGCCCTGAAGCAGGCGCTCAAGCGGCTCAAGATCGAGAGCCAGGACGAGCTGATGATTGCCATCGCGCGCAAGCGGGTCAGCGACGAGCAGGTGATGGAAGCGTTGATGCCGGGCTCAGCTGGAGGAGACGTTGCTCCCCGGCCGCCGGCCCAGCGGACCGCCATCTCGATCAAGGGGCTGACTCCCGGCGTCGCTTACGACCTCGCGCAATGCTGCCACCCGATCCCGGGTGACCGGATCGTTGGCTTGCGACGCGAGGACGAGGGCATCGAGGTTCACGTCATCGGTTGTGACACGCTTGCGAGCGGAATCGACGCTGACTGGCTCGACCTCGCCTGGGGCGAAGGCTCGGATGGCGGCGCTGCGCGCCTGTCGATCATCGTCCGCGACGTGCCCGGTGCGCTCGGAGCCATGGCCAGCGTTCTCGGCGCAAAGCATGCGAATATCATCAACCTGCAACTCGTCCACCGGGACGGCAGCTTCATGACCTTCCAGCTCGACATCGAGGTCCACGACCTGGCCCACCTGCACGCGATCATCGCCGCGCTTCGTGAGAACGATCAGGTCAGCTCGGTCGAGCGAATCTAGCCTTTCTTCCGGCTTCTCGTCTCGCGCGCTCCTCGAGCGGCAAGAACGGCGAGAGTCACAAGGTCGGATGCCGTCGCCGTCATCGGCGCGATCTGAACCGGCTTCTCGAGGCCGAGCAGATAAGGGCCCATGATGCTTTCGCCGCCAAGTTCGCGGAGCAGCTTCGATGTCAGGCTCGCCGATTGGAGACCCGGCATAACCAGCACGTTGGCCGCACCGGACAGTCGGCTGAACGGATAGAAGCGCCGCTGCATGTCGTGGTTGAGAGCGACATCGGGGCCCATTTCGCCTTCATATTCGAAGTCGACGTTGATTCCGTCGAGGAGCTTCACCGCTCCGCGAAGCTCCTCGATGTGCACGCCGGGCGGATTGCCGAAGGTGGTGTAGGAGATGAACGCGACCCGGGGATCGAGGCCCATCCACCGAGCGAAGCCCGCCGAGCGAAGTGCGATCGCCGCAAGCTGCTCGGCGTCGGGCCGCTCGGTCACGGCCGTATCGGCAATCAGGACCGTCTGGTGCCGCGCAACGACGATGCTGACCCCGAACGGAGTCGCTCCCGGCTCGTCGTCGACCACCATTCGGATCTGGCGAAGCGACTGGCTGAACGGGCGCGTCGTTCCGGTGATCATCGCGTCCGCTTCGCCAAGCGCGAGCATGGCTGCGGCGAAGTAGTTGCGGTCCTGGTTGACGAGGCGCTCGACCTCGCGCCGGAGCATGCCGTGGCGCTGGTGCTTCTGGTAGATGTAGTCGACCGCGCGCCCGACCAATGGCGAGTTGCGGCTGTTGAGAACCTCGTACTCCTTCGGGTTCTCGACGCCGTGCTCGCGAAGCCGATCGTATGTTTCCTCGCGGCCGACCAGGACCGGAGTTCCGTAGCCTGCTTCCTTGAAAGCGATTGCGGCACGAAGGACGTTCGGCTCTTCGCCTTCGGCGAACAGTACGCGCTTGGGATTCGAACGCGCGGCTTCATAGGCGAGGCTGAGCACGGAGACGGTCGGATTCTGCCGGGCGCGAAGCGCGGCCCGATAATCGTCGATGTTGGCGACAGGCTTCTGCGCGACGCCGGTCCGTCCCGCGGCCTCCGCGACAGCCGAGGCGACGACTTCCATCAGACGCGGATCGAAGGGTGCAGGAATGATGTAGTCCGGGCCGAAGCTCTGCATCCGGCCTCCGTAGGCCGCAGCCACTTCCTCCGGCACCGGCTCGCGAGCCAGTTCGGCGAGCGCTTCGGCAGCAGCGATCTTCATTTCCTCGTTGATTCCCGTCGCCCGAACGTCGAGCGCACCGCGGAAGATGAAGGGGAAGCCGAGGACATTGTTGACCTGGTTCGGGAAGTCGGAACGGCCGGTCGCGATGATCGCGTCCGGACGAACGGCCTTGGCATCGGGCGGCCAGATTTCCGGATCCGGGTTGGCCATTGCAAAGATAATCGGCTCCTTGGCCATCTTCTCGACCATCTCGGGCTTGAGAGCGCCCGCGGCCGACAGGCCAAGGAAGACGTCCGCTCCAACGAGCGCCTCGCCGAGATTCTTCTTGTCGGTTACGACCGCGTGCGCCGATTTCCACTGGTCGAGGTCGGTGCGGTCCTTGCTGATCACGCCCTTGCGGTCGCACATGATGACGTGGTCGCCTTTGACGCCCATCGCCTTGATCAACTCGGTGCAGGCGATCGCGGCCGCGCCCGCGCCGTTCACGACGACGCGAATTTCGCCCAGTTTGCGGCCGGTCAGGTGACAGGCATTGATGAGGCCCGCGGCGGTGATGATCGCAGTGCCGTGCTGGTCGTCGTGGAAGACCGGAATATTCATCCGCTCGCGAAGCGTCTGCTCGATCACGAAGCAGTCGGGCGCGGCAATGTCCTCGAGGTTGATCCCGCCGAAGCTCGGCTCCAGCAATTCAACCGCCTCGATGAATCGCTGCGCGTCCTCGGTCGCGACTTCGATGTCGATTGAATCGACGTCGGCAAAGCGTTTGAAGAGAACCGCCTTGCCTTCCATCACCGGCTTGGCTGCGAGCGCTCCGAGATTGCCGAGGCCGAGAATCGCGGTGCCGTTCGAAATGACCGCTACGAGATTGCCCTTGGCGGTAAGGTCATAGGC
>DASSFK010000359.1:0-2641 GCA_035694565.1 Sphingomicrobium sp. | reverse complement strand
TCGAACTTGGGATGGTTCGAGACGCAGAAGCCGCCGACCGTGCCGACCGACTTGGAGAAGGTGCCGATGATGAAATCGACGTCGTCGATGATCCCTTGCGCCTCGGCGACGCCGCGGCCGTGCTCGCCGATGAAGCCCATCGAGTGCGCCTCGTCGACCAGCACCATCGCGCCGTTGGCCTTGGAGACCGCGACCATTTCCTTGAGCGGAGCGATGTCGCCGAGCATCGAATAGACGCCTTCGAGGACGACCAGCTTGCCGGCGCCTTCCGGAACCCTCTTCAATCGCTTCTCGAGCGCTTCGATGTCGTTGTGGCGGAAGGGAACGATTTGCGCGTTCCCCATGGCGCAGCCGTCGTAGATCGATGCATGGCTGTCGATGTCGAGGATGATGTAGTCATCCTTGCCGGCGATCGTCGAAATGATGCCGAGGTTTGCCTGATATCCGGTCGAGAACACCATGGCATGATCCATGGCGTAGAAGTCCTTGAGCGCCTCTTCGACTGCTCGGTGGCCGACGTAGGTACCGTTGAGAACGCGGCTTCCGGTCGTTCCCGAACCAAATTCGTCGAGCGCCTTCTTGCCGGCCGCGACGACGTCCGGATCGAAGGTCATGCCCATGTAATTGTAAGTGCCGAGCAGGATTGTCCGACGGCCATTGCAAATTGCGACGGTCGGGCTTTCGACCTTCTCCATCACCAGGTTGAACGGGTCGGTTACGCCGCTCGACAGCAGGCCTTCGCGAAGCGCGATGAGGTCGTCGAACTTGGAGAAGAGGTCGCTCAACGTTCGCTCTCGAGCTGGCGGACGGCGTCGACGAGCTGGTCGACCGTCTCGATTTCCGCGGCGCGGTTCATGCTGATGAGGATGTCGAACTCGTCCTCGACCGAGGCGACGAAGTCCATCACCGTCAGGCTGTCCCATTCGAGGTCCTGGGCGAAGCGGGTGCTTCCGGAAATTTCGGCGCCCTTCTTGTTGAAGGGATCGATGAGGTCACGGATCTTGGCTTCGGTTGCGTTACGGTCGGTCATGCTTGGCCCCTATTCGGCAGCCCGCCCTTTCGCAACGCAATCAGGCGCAAAAGCGGCAGAGGATGGCCGCAATGCGGCTCCGAGCTTGAGATTTTGCGCTTCGCGTTCCTAGAAGCGGATTCCAAGAGCGGAGTGAAGAATGATCGATCCGGTAAGGCCAATCTCGCTCGATGACGTCGAACAGGCTCGAACGAGGATTGCGGGGACCGTTTTGCGCACGCCCCTGGTGAAGCTCGACACTGGCAAGGGCGGTCCGGATATCAGGCTCAAACTCGAGAATCTGCAGCCGACCAACGCCTACAAGATCCGTGGCGCGGCCAATGCCGTGGCCCGCCTCTCGGATGAGGACCGGGCACGCGGGGTCTGGACGATCAGCGCCGGCAATGCGGGGCAGGGGGTCGCCTATGCGGCCCGGCAGTTTGGAATTCCTGCGACCGTTGTCGCCATTGAGACTGCTCCGCAGACCAAGCTCGACCGGATGCGGGCGCTCGGGGCAACCATCGTGCCCGTTTCGTACGATCGAGCCTGGGTCGCCGCGGAGACCCATGAGTTCGAGGGGCTCGACGGCACCTTCGTCCACCCGTTCGACAATCACGATTTCATCGCCGGCCATGGCACGATGGGCCTCGAAATCCTCGAAGACTGTCCCGATGTCAGAACCGTGATCGCAGCGATTGGCGGAGGTGGCCTCATCACCGGCGTCGGAAGCGCGATCAAGGCGAAGCGGCCGGACGTGAAGGTTCTCGGAGCCGAGCCGGAAACAGCTTCTCCCTACGCTCTGTCGCTGCGCGAAGGCGGGCCACGCAGATTTGACGACTGGCAGTCATCGTTCGTCGACGGTGCGGGCGGCAAGAGCGTGACCGCTCGGATGTGGCAGAGGATGCAGATGGTCGTGGACGGGTCGATCACGGTTACGCTCGATCAGACGGCCGCGGCCATGCGGCTGATCGCCGAGAAGTCGCGGACCATTGCCGAAGGCGCGGGCGGGCTTGCGCTCGCCGCCGCGCTCACCGGTCAGGCGGGCGAGGGACCGATCGTCTGCATCGTCTCCGGCGGCAATATCGACCTCGACAAATTCGCGGAGCTCGTCGCCTGATCCGTCAATCCACGGCGTAGTCGTCGCCGTAGAATTTGCTCGTGCTTCGCGTGTGGAAGGTGATCGCCTTGATCGGCTGGTATTTCGGCGGCCCGAGACCGGGAAGAACGTCGAGAATTTCATCCTCCCAGAGGTAGACTGCCATCGGGAAGGACGTCCGCGCGCTGGCCAGGTGCGAACCGTCGATCGGCTTGCCGACGCGATGCGTGGTCGACGGGAGCCGGTCGTTCGAGATCCGCTGCATGTAGTCGCCGGTGTTGATGATGATCGACCCGCGTGGTGCATGAAGCCGCACCCACTTTCCGCTTCGGTGGTTCCAGACCTGGAGTCCATCGCTCCGCGAAGCTGGAAGGATGGTGAACAGGTCGACGTCTTCGTGGCCGAGCAGGCGGCCCGCCCCCGAGCGGTCCTGCTGCTCCGTCATCGGCGGATAATAGTTCAGCCGAAGCCCGAAATTGGTCTGCGTGAGCTTCCGGTCGTAGATGTGCGGATCGCAGCCGAGGCCCTGGAAGATG
>DASSFK010000358.1:0-9943 GCA_035694565.1 Sphingomicrobium sp. | reverse complement strand
CTGAAGGTCTCCGAGGTGAGCCAAAGGAGAAACCCGATCCCGGCGACGGCGACGGCCGCGAGGAAGAAAGCAATCCACCGCGGCAGGCCGAACCAGCTGCTTGTGTCGCCTTTCTCTCGAGCCTTCATCCGCTCACCCCCTCATCCGCGCCGCGCCGCTAGTCTCCCGTCCGTCGAAATGGGAGACATCGTCCTCGCCCCGGCGCGTGAGCCGATCTCGGCATAAATGCGGTCCACATAGGCCGCACAGGGGCGCTCCCTCGTCTCGGCGACAACGGCCGCGAAGGCGGGGGCGGGTCCGCCGGCGGCGGAACCCATTTCGAGTAATGAGCGGGCACCAGGATGGGCTCGGACGCACTGGCCAGGCCGATGTCCGCGAGCCTGAGCCGGTCGCCGACCCTGTACCGACGGTCGGCGAGGCTGCGGCCAACGCGATCGAGAATGACGTCGATCCGCGTCCCGCTCAGCACGCCCCCACCGCCACGCGGCGCAGAGATCCCGTTCGCCGCGGCGCTCAGAAGCCCGTCCTCTGCAAGAAGCCATCGCTTCTCGCGATCTCAAGCAGCGGCCCATCGGCAATGCAGAAGGCGCCGGTCGGATGCTTCATCATTTCGTGGTGGCTTCGCATTGCTTGGGACTTCTCCCACCCAACCGAGCAATGCGAGAGTACGCCCTACAGCAGAAAAACTCAATTCGCCGCCTGCCCGGCGAGGGGAGCGGGCATCGTCCGACGGAGGGCAATTTCATGGTCTTTTGCCAAAACATATTGGCCATTATCCGCCATTCGCGTGAAGCGATGCGAACGCTCGATCGCTGCAACGCACACGAAAAGCGACTTTGGCCTTTTCTCCCCTCCGCGCGATGCTCCGCCAGCCAGATAACGGGCGCCTCGACACGTTGGCGCGGCGATTGTCGTTCACTGCGAAATCGGTTCGAGTTACCCGCGCATTGCGGACATCACCCCGAGCCGCATAGGGCTCGTCCATGGCGATACCCCGCTCCTTTGACGCAATCATCATCGGCGCTGGGGCGGCCGGAATGTTCTGCGCTGCGCTTGCTGGCCAGAGAGGGCGGCGGGTGCTGCTCATTGATCATTCGCCGGAGCCGGGCCGAAAGATCCTGATCTCGGGCGGCGGCCGGTGCAATTTCACGAATGTCGGGGCAACCGCCGCCAACTATCTCTCGGCCAATCCCCATTTCGCAAAATCCGGGCTCAGCCGCTTCACGCCCGCCGACTTCATTGCCCTCGTCGAACGCTATGGCATTGCCTGGCATGAGAAGACGCTCGGTCAGCTTTTTTGCGACGGCTCGTCGAAGCAGATCGTCGCGATGTTGCTTGACGAATGCGCGGCCGGAGGTGTCGAGACGGCCTTCGGCCAGTCGGCCACCGTCGAACATCGCAATGGGTCGTTCCTCGTCAGCTTCGGCAATGGCTCGGTCCAGGCCCCGGCGCTCCTGCTTGCCAGCGGCGGGCTCTCGATCCCCAAGCTCGGCGCAACCAGCTTCGCGTACGACGTTGCGCGAAGGTTTGGCCTGAAGATCGTCGAGCCCAGGCCCGCTCTCGTTCCACTGACGCTCGCCGGCGATCAGGCCCTGTTCAAGACGCTCTCCGGAGTTTCCGCGGAAGTCGTCGCCCGTGCTGGTGGCGGCAAGTTTCGGGAAGCGGCCTTGTTCACCCATCGCGGCCTGTCGGGGCCCGCGATCCTGCAAATCTCGTCCTACTGGCGTCACGGCGACCCAGTGACGGTCGACTTCCTCCCCGATTTTCCTGCCGGTTGGCTTCGTCAGGCGAAGCGTTCCGAGCCGCGCATCACGCTTCGCCGGCAGCTCGGGCGCAATCTTTCCGATCGCCTGGCCGAGACCTTGTCCGACCAGCTCGGGATTGTCGCGGAGCTCGGCAACATCGCCGATCGCACTCTCGAGGCGGTCGAGCGCCGCCTTGGAGAATGGCGGTTCATGCCGAACGGCAGCGAGGGTTTCGCCAAGGCGGAGGTGACGATCGGAGGGATCAGCACTGCCGAGCTGTCGTCGCAAACGATGATGTCGAAACGGGTCCCCGGCCTCTTCGTCATCGGGGAAGCGGTCGATGTGACCGGCTGGCTTGGCGGGTATAACTTCCAATGGGCCTGGGCTAGCGCGCACGCCGCGGCGCAAGCTCTCTAGTCCCCTACCTCTTCGGTGCGATTGCGCGTAGGCGCTGTCGCAATGCAACATTCCGAAATTCACTCCGCACTGGCGGAGGCGCTGGCCGCGCGCGGCTACGACACGCTGACGGCGGTCCAGTCCGCGGTGATCCAGGACGCGGCCCGCGGGCGCGACCTTATCGTTTCCGCCAAGACTGGATCGGGCAAGACGGTCGCATTTGGCCTGGCGATCGCCGACCAGCTGCTCGAGGGCGACAAGGCACCTTGGTCACGCGAGCCGCTCGGCCTGGTGATCGCGCCGACGCGTGAGCTCGCACTCCAGGTCAGCAAGGAATTGCAGTGGCTCTATGATTCGGCCGGGGCCCGGATCGTCACCTGCGTCGGCGGGATGGATCCGATGCGAGAGCGGCGGGCGCTGCAGGGCGGTGCCCATATCGTGGTCGGAACGCCCGGCAGGCTTCGCGACCATCTCGAAAGGGGCGCGCTCGATCTTTCCGCCCTGCGGGCCGTGATCCTCGACGAGGCCGACGAGATGCTCGACATGGGTTTCCGGGAAGAGCTCGAGGAAATCCTCGACGCGACGCCCGACGAACGGCGGACCTTGTTGTTCTCGGCCACCATCCCGCGCCCGATCGCGGCGATGGCGCGCCGATATCAGAAGGACGCGCTGCGCATCGAGACGATCGGTGAGCGGGAAGCTCATGCGGACATCGCCTATCAGGCCGTCGCCGTTTCCCCGACCGATATCGAACATGCCGTCGTCAACCTTCTCCGGCTGCACGAGGCCGAAACCGCGATCCTGTTTTGCGCGACCCGTGAAGCGGTTCGCCGTCTTCACGCCAGTCTGACCGAGCGGGGATTTTCGGCAGTCGCCCTGTCGGGCGAGCACAGCCAGAACGAACGGAACAATGCGATCCAGAGCCTTCGCGACAGGAAGGCTCGGGTCTGCGTGGCAACCGATGTTGCCGCTCGCGGAATCGACCTTCCTTCGGTCTCCCTGGTCATTCACGTCGAGCTTCCACGCGACGCCGAGGTCCTTCAGCACCGTTCGGGCCGGACCGGTCGGGCGGGGCGCAAGGGCATTGCCGTGCTGATCGTCCCGTTCCGTCGGCGGCGAGCGGTTGAATCCATGCTCCGCCAGGCGCGGATCGACGCCGAATGGATCGAGCCGCCCACGCCCGACGAAATCCGCTCGCGGGACCGTGATCGGGTCCTCCAAGCGCTCTCGGCCCCGGTCGAATACGACGAGGAAGACGGCCGCCTCGCGAAAGAATTGATGGAACGGCTTTCAGCACAGGACATCGCCGCAGCGCTCGTTCAACTGCTTCGGGCCGATCTGCCGGCGCCCGAAGACATTCTGGCCTCGGGCGGCAGGGAAGAGCGCGGCGAGGCCGGTCCACGAGCCGGCTTCGAGGGATCGACGTGGTTCGTCATCAATGCTGGCAGACGCCACAATGCGGACCCCCGCTGGCTGCTGCCACTGATTTGCCGCTACGGGCACGTCGGCCGACACGAGATCGGCGCGATCAGGATTGCCGCCAATGAAAGTTACTTCGAGGTCACACAGCGCGCGACGCCGGGCTTTATCAAGGCCCTACGCCGAGCAACGATCGCACCCGAGGATGAAGGACTGGTGATCGAGCAGGCGCCGCCTCGTGTAGCGGAGCCAATGCGTTCCGGCCCGGCAAAGGCCCACTCGGGTCCAAGGCCAAAACGGCAACCGCCAAGGGCAGGTAAGAAACCGAGGTAAATGCTGGGGAAGCGTCCGCCATCGCGCCGATTTGGACATCGGTGACGGCGAAAATCCGCTGAACCCAAGCCGCCCCCGGACGTTCCTTGCTCCATGAACTGTTCGCCCATCAAGCTGCACCAGGCGGCCAAGTCCTGTCGCTACATGGCCGCCGAGTGCGTTACCGAGGAAGCCAGGGAAGCGCTGCTCGAAGTGGCGGCGAGCTTGGATGGTGAGGCGACAGTCAAGGAACAGTCGATCAGGCGCCGCGCGCGCCCGGTTCCGATGTTCAACTGGACGAGGTAATTCGTAAAGCTCAAGCGACCCCGCAGGGCTTGGTCCGCTTTCAGAGCGACATCGAGGGCTATTACCTCGGCTGTATTGCTCCGCCGTTTCTTCCGTCAAACTTTGTAACCAGGCGGTCGACGTCCCAGATTTCACACGTGACCGCGTCGCGCAGGACCGCGTGCGCCAGTTTCACGGCTTCAGCATCATCGTGAGCGTCCAGCGTCCGAGCGTGCAGAATCTTACTCTGACCGTCTCGACAGAAGAGCCGATAGGTCGTCACCGACACCCGGGCGCCATCTCCCTGAGCGCACATTCCACGGACTTGAGCCCGTCGTCGCTGGAAAGTGCGAGACTCAACGGGTCGCCGCCGAGACCGTCATCGTAAGTGTTGAGGAAGCCGATCACGGCTTCCTTCGACTTGAACCTTTGCCAGGTCAGTCTGAGCAGATCGTTTTGTCGCCTGGATTGATCCGGCGTGAAGCGAACAACCGGCTCGTACTTTCGGAAGGTTTGGGTTCGGGGGGGCCTGGTCTCAGGCTCGATGGATGTATCGATGATCACCACAGTCTCCTGCTGGTGTAAGCGGGAGCCCGTAAAATCTCTCAGCCAGGCAGCGCTTACGAAGACGTGTCGCCTGATCGCCAATCTCTAGCACATTTTTGAAGGCAAAGCGGGCCGTTCCGACCTGGACCTCGGCCGATGGGCGAATCAGCGGCGATATCCGCGACGTCGTGCACCCGCCGGCTGGCCGGCGACTTTCTCCCGAAAGATCACTCGTCCCTTCGACAAATCGTACGGCGTCATCTCGACATGGACGCGATCTCCAACGACCGATCGGATGCGAAAGCGCCTCATCTTGCCGGCCGTGTAGGCGATGATCCGGTGCTCATTGTCGAGCATGACGCCGAACCGGCCGTCAGGCAGGATTTCGTCGATAATTCCTTCCACGGTGAGCAGCTCTTCTTTTGCCAAGGACCTAGTTCCCGGCCGATGGCGACGGGTGGCATCCGTCAGCTGTTTCACCAGTATCGCCGGAATCTCCGGTCGACGGCTTTGTGCCACCTGTTCGCAGTTCGGGAGCACCATTGTCCCAGACCAGCCGAAGCCGGGGGCGAAGCGGAAGAATATTGCTGTGGGCGGAAACCATTGCGGGGCCCTTTCTGTGCGACGTCCACGGAGCGATCGGCATCCGCGCGAGCGAAGAAGCATGAAAGGGAAAGCACCCGCATGGGCGCGAATTTCCGTCGCAGGCGACGTTGCGGCACCACTATGGGCGCGAAACCGCCAAACCACAATCGACAGATTCCGGGCAATATCATTCGTTCCGCCGGCTTTCCCGTGCTAACACGCCTGCAACGTGAGCATTCTCCGCAAGACGCTCACGACAGGAGGTGGCGCTCCCGCTTGCTGGCAGGAGCTGAAACATACCCCACCACAGGCTAAGGAAATCAACCGTTCCCGACCGGTCCGGCGCATCATACCCTGGTCTCGAAATCCAGGAAGCAGAGCTGTCCCGGTACGGCATCGACTTCGCGCCGATCCCATCTTTCGACTGGGGCGGCCACCTTTGCTCGAATGCGAGCAGACCCATCTCGGCTGCAAAACGTGGGTCAACACATTGAGTCGAGCTGTGAATCTCAAGATGAGCGAACAAGCCGTTATCGCTCATTGCGATGCCGAGAAGATTGGCATCTCATTTATCGGGCCATTGCCTTCCGGCGGGACTCGCTTGGTCTGCATGAGCGTGGCTGGAGCAGCGCATGTCCGGCGAGGTCTGAAGGCCAATCTGCTGGATGAAGGGTCGGACTCGCAACACGGGCCGGGCTGGAACTTCATCCCGAGGTCCTAGCCTGGATCGTCCCGGGATCGGGTCCACACTTCGCTCCGCGAGCCCTGAAGATATTTGGAGGAGCAAATGCAATTGCACGGCACGACCGAAGGCAACCTGGCTTCGGCAATTCGCAGCGCTAACCGTCTGCGTGGACATCCCGTTCACGCGGATACCCTGAAGTATTGGTCGGATTTGCTTAGACATGCCCAAGGCGAGCTTTCGACCGGCGTCGCAATTCCATCCGAGACGCTTTCGCGCCTGGTCGCCCAGCTGGAGACCGAAATCACACAGCGACCGCGCTGACGGAGCGCTGACCGAGATGCACGAAAGCAAGAAAGGCCTCGCCCGGAATTGAGTTCTGGTCCCGCAGCGGGATCGAATGCGGCTGAACCGGCTCTCGTGCGTTCAATCGTGATGGAGAACATTAAGTCAGAGCGACGGTTGTCGGAAACGGTGGATCAGCGGGACGAGCGGCTGAAGAAGGAAGCCGACAGGGCCCTTGATGATGCTTTGGCCGAGCAGGACCTGCTCGACCGGATGGTTCGCAGGAGCATCGAGACGCACGGTCCGTAAGCAGTCTCAACGCGTGATCGCCGGACAGGCACATTCTTCAGCTGACTTAAATATCTGAAATCTCGATATTTTTTGACTTGGCTAACCCGGGGCGGGCAATTATGTGCCGGTCCGGGACTTATGATCGGCACGCCCTTCGCGCGCCGACAGAAGGCGGCTATGTTCGCCTGAATGAGGGTTGGGGCTTAATACCGGCACGATGAAGATCGCGGGGATCGAACTGCCAAGAGACATGGCGGAGGCCGTCGAGGCCTGCCGCCCGCACTTCGTTGCGGCTGCCGCCTTCAGCCTGTTCCTGAACCTGCTCTTCCTGGCGCCGGCAGTGTACATGCTCCAGGTCTACGATCGGGTGGTCGCGACCGGCGGCAAGACGACCCTCCTGTTCATCACGATCGCGCTGGCGGTGGCCCTGTTCACGCTCTCCGCGCTCGATGCGGTTCGCAACCGGCTCCTCGTCCGGGCGAGCATGAGGCTCGATGCTCTCCTTGCGCCGAAGATCCTTCGCCGGATGATGAGCCGTAATTCGAACGCCGCGGTCCAGGCGATGCGCGACTTCGAAACGATCCGGCAGGCGATCGGAAGTCCTGTCGCCGGAGCCTTGTTCGACGTGCCGTGGTTCCCGCTCTTTCTGCTCGTAGCCTTCCTTCTACACTTCTGGATCGGCGTGCTGGCCTGCGTAGCCTCGGCGATCCTGTTCTTCGTCGCATGGCGCAACCAGCGAGCGACCGCCGAGACGATGCAGACGGCGACGCAGGCGATGGCTGCCTCGCAGGGCGCCGCGCAGACCGTCGCCCTCAACAATGACACGGTTCGTGCGCTCGGAATGGTCGGGGCGATGGTCCGCCGCCAGCTCGATCATCGCGCCTACGGTCTGAGCCGGATGGCGGATGCGCAATTTACCGGCGGCCGCTTTTCGGCATTCAGCCGCTTCCTCCGGTTGTTCGTCCAGTCTGCGGCGCTTGGCCTCGGAGCCTTGCTCGCGATTGCCGGCTACATTTCTTCAGGCGCCATCGTCGCCGCTTCGATCCTTCTCAGCCGCGCGCTCCAGCCAGTCGAATCCGTCATCGGCGGGTGGCCGACGATCACCAGCGCCCATGCCGCGCTCAAGCGCCTTTCGGACGTCATGTCCGGCGTTCCCGCCGAGCGCATCTATACGCGTCTTCCCGAGCCCTTGGGCAGGCTCGAGGTGAGCCAGGTCGGCGTTCGCGGCCCCGACGGGCGGCCGGTCCTCCTGGGGGTTACGTTCGACGTCAGCCCGGGGGAGATGCTCGGGATCATCGGGCCGAGCGGCGCCGGCAAGACGACGCTCGCGAAAGTCCTCGCCGGCGCCATTCCCGCTGAGGCCGGAAACGTGCGCATCGACGGCGCGCAATATGCGGACTGGGAGCCGGACTCGCTCGCCCAGCACATCGGCTATCTGCCGCAGGAACCGAGCCTGTTCGAAGGCACGATCAAGGAAAACATCTCGCGCTTCGCGGAGACCAACGACGGCGTGGACGTGGACAAGCTCGCTGTCGAGGCGGCCAAGGCGGCCGGAGTCCACGAGCTGATTCTCAAGTTCCCGAAGGGCTTTGATACGCCGCTCGGTCCGCTCGGAACCGGACTTTCGTCGGGTCAGGCCCAGCGGGTCGCGCTTGCCCGCGCCTTCTACGGCAATCCGGTGCTGATGGTTCTCGACGAGCCCAACGCGTTCCTGGATTCGGATGGCGAGGCCGCTCTCCTCAAGGCCCTGGCCGGAGCGATGAACCGCGGGGCCGCGATCGTCATGATCGCCCATCGCCGCTCCATTCTCGCCGGCGCGAAGCGGCTGCTCGTCCTCGAAGCCGGCCAGCCGAAACTGCTCGGCCCGTCGCAGGAAGTCGCGGCCCGGCTGTCGCAGGTCGGTGAAGGGACCGCCGGATGAACCTCCCCGCGACCATCAAGGCGGGCGTCCTCGCCCCGTTCGTCGAGCCTTACGAGCCGGACGCTCCAGTCGACAATCCGAACCGCGACATCCGCATCGGCGCCGGAATCGTCATCTTCTTTTTCGTCATTCTCCTGGGCTGGGCGGCGCTTGCCCCCCTCGACGCGGCGGTACCGGCGCAGGGCGTGATCGCCGTTTCCGGCAATCGCCAGTCGGTCCAGCATCGCGAAGGCGGAGTGGTCAATGCGATCAACGTCCGCGAAGGCGAGCACGTCAAGGCCGGCGACGTCCTCATCGAAATGGCCGCGCCGGACCTCGTCGCGCAGGAGCGGGCACTGACCAGCGACTATCTGACCAATGTCGCGCAGCGTTCGCGCCTGATGGCGGAGCGGGCTGGCCAGCGCGACTTCGCGCCGCCAGTCGAGTTCGCCGGTCTTCCGGCCGAAGACCAGGCATTGGCCGCTCAAGCGATGGCCCTCCAGAGGGCGCAGCTCCAGGCGCGCCTCGCCTCGAAGTCGGCCCAGCAGTCGGTTCTCGGCCAGCGTTCGGCCCAGCTTGGCGAGCAGCAGTCGGGCTACGCCCAACAGATTGCCTCGCTCCAGGAGCAGCAGCGGCTCCTGAACGACGAGCTCAACGGTCAGAAGGAAATCGCGAAGAAGGGCTTTGCCTCGCAGAACCGGATCCGTGCCCTCGAGCGGGCCTATGCCGAGCTCGAGGGCCAGGAGGCCTCGATGCGCGCCGAGATCGCTCGCGCCGGCGAGGGCAAAGGCGAGACCAGGATGCAGTCCGTTTCGATCGAGAAGACGGCGATGGAGCAGGTCGCCACCGACCTTCGCGACACTCAGGCCCGCCTGTCGGACGTTCTTCCCAAGCTGATCGCGGTCCGCGAACAGCTCCAGCGCGCAAGGGTTCGCGCTCCGGCGACGGGGCAGGTCGTCGGCCTCACCGTGTTCACGATCGGCGGCGTCGTCGGTCCCGGCCAGACCCTCATGGAGATCGTTCCCGACCATCGCAGCCTGGTCATTCAGGCTCAGGTCGCCCCAAACAATGCGGACGACGTTTTCCAGGGACAGGAAGCGCAGGTTCGCTTCGTCAGCGTGAACGACCGCACCCTCCCGCTGCTGACCGGCAGGGTCCGAACGATGTCGGCCGACAGCTTCACCGACGAGAAATCCGGCCACTCCTACTTCCGCGCCGAAATCGACGTATCGCCCGACCAGCTTCGCAAGGTCGGCGGGACTCTCGGCCATGGCTCGCTCCGGCCCGGACTTCCGGTCGAGGTGCTGCTTTCGGTACGCAAGCGAACGGCGCTCCAGTATATTTTGGAGCCGCTGACCCGGAACCTGTGGGGCTCGGGCCGGGAGCAGTGACGGCCCTCCAGCCGCGTGAGATGGTCACGCGCGGCTGGACGCTTTGCCCGCTCTGAGGCAAAGGGGCGGCATCACCTTAACAGCACAGGCAGCCATGAAAGCGCGC
>DASSFK010000357.1:0-2180 GCA_035694565.1 Sphingomicrobium sp. | reverse complement strand
GTCGGTCAGGGACTTGGTGTCGCCGAGAAGCGCCTGGATATGACCGCGAATGCCTTCCGTTTCGGGCGATCTCAGGCGGTCCGACGCGAGGAAGAAGCTCAACATGCGCGCGGTACTGACCGCCGTGACCCGGATATGCGCAAGCAAGGACTGGGTTCGACCGATCCTGGTGAGCAGAGCCGTCAGCCTGTCCGCGGGGATCCGCCTCGCCGCCGACGACTTGGCGAAGATGTGCGCGGAAATCTTCTCGATTTCCCTTCCCACGTCCTCAAGCTCGTCCGCGAGCCGGTCGATAATGGCATCGAGAAGCCCGTAGGTCGCGGTGAGGGCGTCCCTCACCAGCGCCTTGTCGGTCCGCGCATGATTCTGGAACGTGCGGACCGGCTTCGGAGTGACGTAACGGACGGTCACCACTCGATTGTCCGTAAGGACGAACCCGATGGGGTCGCTTCTTGGATGCCCGTCCTCGACGCCATAGAGCGCGCCAAGGGTCATGTAGAGCGTTCCGTTCTGCTCGAAAAGGCGGCTCGAGGGCTCGATTTCGCTCATGTCCTCGCGGGTCGGCACCTGGACCCGGACGCACTCCTCGACCAGCTTGTCCTCCTCGCGGGTGGGCTCCTCCAGGTCGATCCAGGTCGCATCGTCCGGGATTCGCTGTCCCTTGGTCGCATCGATGATGCTCCCATCGCAGTTCGGACCATAGGCGCGAAGCATGGCCCGGTTGATTGACTGCGCGGGCACAGCTTTGCAAGCCGCTTCGCTCTGCTAAGCCTGACAGCAATGACCCTCCCCAAGCGCGCGGCCGCCGCCGCACTCCTCGTCCTGGCTGCGACGGCTTCGATCCTGTTGCTGATGGGAAGGCCTCCAATCTGCACCTGCGGTACGATCGAGCTTTGGGTCGGCGAGGCGAACAGCTCGAAGACCAGCCAGATGCTGTCCGACTGGTACAGCGCAAGCCACGTCGTCCATGGCCTCTTGTTCTACGCGGGCCTTTGGCTGCTGGTCCGCAAATGGCCGGTCGAGATGCGCTTCCTCGCGGCACTCCTCATCGAAGCCTCGTGGGAGATCATCGAGAATACTCCGATGGTCATCAATCGCTATCGCGAGGAGACGGCGGCGCTCGGATACACCGGCGACAGCGTGCTGAATTCGATGAGCGACATTGCGATGATGGGGCTTGGATTCCTGATCGCCCGAAAGCTTCCGACCTTTGCCGCAATTTGCGTTGTTATCGCGCTTGAACTCGTCCCGTTAATTGTCATTCGCGACAATTTGACCTTGAATATCTGGATGTTGCTGGCGCCGAACGAGGCGCTAAAGTCATGGCAGTCGGGCGGCTAGGTGTCGGCACGATTCGACATACCAAGCCTTTAAAATGCGCCAAAGCCCAAGGAATCCCGTGAAACCGTTCAAGTCCTGCCTTCTCGCAATCGCCCCCGCCATGTTCGCCGCGACCCCCGCCCACGCGGATGAGATCATCGGCGGCCTCTACGTCCACGACGTCGACACCTTCCTGACCATCGCCGGTGTCGAGGACGGAATGGACGTCCAGCTCGGCTGGCGCGGCGACCGGATCGGCAAGACGCCGCTGCAGCCCTATGCCTTCGCCGCGGTGAACACGTCGGGAAGCACCAACTATGCCGCGCTCGGCCTCTCGGCGAAGTTCGGGAAGACGGTCTTCATCCGGCCCGGCCTCGGCCTCGCCGTCCACACCGGCTCGAGCAAGAGGTACCAGATCGAAGGCAATGACGAACTCGAGTTCGGCAGCCGAATCCTGTTCGAGCCGGAGCTCGGGATCGGCGTCAATATCGACGACCGGACGTCGATCGAGGCGAGCTGGGTGCATATGAGCCACGCCACGCTCTTCAGCGATCAGAACCCCGGCATCGACAATCTGGGAGTCCGGTTCGGCCTCAAGCTCTGATTAGAGGCAGCGGTTGAGCTGCGGCGGAGCGCCCTCTTTCAGGGTAAACGGCCCGACTTCGGTGCCGTCCTCGAGCGAGACGGACAGGGTCATGTCTTGCTTGGCGATCGTTCCCGCGTAGATCGCGGGCTGCGACCGGAAGATCTGCCCGACCTTGATCGGACCGCTCTGCCCCGTCCGGTACGTGCCCTTCACGCTGAACACCCCTCCCTCACCGGGAAAGACCGCCTCGTCGATGGTTCCGGAGGCGCAGTCG
>DASSFK010000356.1:0-13743 GCA_035694565.1 Sphingomicrobium sp. | reverse complement strand
CCGGAAATACCGATCGCGATATAGACTTCGGGAGCGACGATCTTTCCCGTCTGGCCGACCTGATAGTCGTTCGGCGCATAGCCGGCATCGACCGCTGCGCGGCTTGCGCCGACCGCCGCGCCGAGCTTGTCGGCGAGCGGATCGAGCAGAGCGTGAAACTGCTCGGAGGAGCCAAAAGCGCGTCCGCCCGAGACGATGATTTTCGCGCTCGTGAGCTCGGGACGCTCGCTTTCGCTCGCCTCGAGACCGACAAAGCTGCTGTTGCCCGCACCACTGCCGGCATCGACCTGCTCGACCGAGCCGCTGCCGCCTTCGCGAGAAGCGTTTTCGAACGCTGTGCCGCGAACGGTGAGAACCTTCTTCGAATCGCTCGAACGCACCGTCGCGATGGCGTTGCCGGCGTAGATCGGACGGGTGAAGGTGTTCTCATCCTCGACCGAAAGGATTTCGGAAATCTGCATCACGTCGAGCAGAGCCGCGACCCGCGGGGCGAGGTTCTTGCCGGTGGTTGTGGCGGGAGCGACGAACGCGTCGTGCGTCTCCATCAGCCTGGCGGCGACCGGAGCGACATTCTCGGCGAGGCCGTGATCGAGGTGCGGACCGTCGGCGACGTGGACCTTGCCGACGCCGGCGATCTTGGTGGCGGCATCCGCGACCGCTCCCACATTGCTGCCGACAACGAGCGCGTGGATTTCACCCAGCTTGGACGCGGCCGTGACCGCCGCGAGCGTGGCGTCCTTGATCTCGCCGGCCTCGTGCTCGACATAGACGAGCGTCTTCATGCCACCACTCCCAGAGTCTTGAGTTTGCCGACCAGTTCGTCGACCGAGGCGACCTTGTCGCCGGCCTGACGCTTCGGCGGTTCGGCGACCTTCAAAATCTCGAGGCGTCGCTTGATGTCGACTCCGAGCTCCTCCGGACTCTTGGTCGCGAGCGGCTTCGACTTGGCTTTCATAATGTTCGGCAAGCTCGCGTAGCGCGGCTCGTTGAGGCGAAGGTCGGTCGTGATCACCGCCGGAAGCTTCAGCTTGTCGGTTTCGAGACCGCCGTCGACCTCGCGAGTGACGCTGACTTCGCCGCCGGACGGATCGAGCTTCGAGGCGAACGTGCCCTGTGGCCAATCGAGCAAAGCGGCGAGCATCTGGCCCGTCGCATTATTGTCGTCGTCGATCGCCTGCTTGCCCAGGATGACGAGCTGTGGCTGCTCCTCGCCGGCAATCTTGGCGATGATCTTGGCGACCGCCAGCGGCTCCACCTCCTCGTCGGTCTGGACGAGGATGGCGCGGTCGGCGCCCATCGCCAGAGCAGTGCGAAGGGTCTCCTGAGCCTTGGCCGGCCCGATCGAGACCGCGATGATCTCGGTAGCGACGCCCTTTTCCTTCAGGCGGATGGCCTCTTCGACGGCAATCTCGTCGAAGGGGTTCATGCTCATCTTCACATTGGTGAGATCGACGCCCGTGCCGTCCATCCTGACGCGGGGTTTGACGTTGTAATCGATCACCCGCTTCACGGCGACCAGCACCTTCATAGCATTGCTCCCAGAATGCTCAGGCGGGGACCGCCTGGTTGACCTCTGCGACGATCTTCTTCGCCGCGTCGCCAAGATCGTTGGCGGCGACGATCGGAAGTCCGCTCATCGCCAGAATGTCCTTGCCCTGCTCGACGTTCGTGCCTTCAAGCCGAACGACCAGAGGCACGTTCAGCGACACTTCCCGGGCAGCCTCGACGATCCCTTCGGCGATGATGTCGCAACGCATGATCCCCCCGAAGATGTTGACGAGGATGCCCTTCACCGCCGGATCGCTGAGGATGATCTTGAAGGCCGCGGTGACCTTTTCCTTCGAGGCGCCACCGCCGACGTCGAGGAAGTTGGCCGGGAACGCGCCGTTGAGCTTGATGATGTCCATCGTCGCCATGGCGAGGCCGGCGCCGTTGACCATGCAGCCGATGTTGCCGTCGAGCTTGATGTAGGCGAGGTCGTACTTCGACGCCTCGATCTCCATCGGGTCTTCCTCGGTGAGGTCGCGAAGCTGTTCCAGCTCCGGATGACGGAATTCGGCATTGTTGTCGAAGCCGACCTTGGCATCGAGCACCAGCAACTTCCCGTCGTCAGTGACTGCGAGCGGGTTGATCTCGATCTGCGAGGCGTCGGTGCCGACGAAGGCGTTGTAGAGCTGGGGCAGGAGCTTGCCCGCCTGCTTGGCGAGATCGCCGCTGAGGCCGAGCGCCGCGGCGACCGCCCGACCATGATGCGGCATCAGGCCTGTCGCCGGATCGACGGTCAGGGTTTCGATCTTCTCTGGCGTGTCGTGAGCGACCTTCTCGATATCCATGCCGCCTTCGGTCGAGGCGACGATGGCGATTCGGCCGGTCTCGCGATCGACCAGCAATGCGAGGTAAAATTCCTTCGCAATGTCGACACCGTCGGTGATGTAGAGGCGCTGGACCTGTTTGCCATGCGGCCCGGTCTGGATGGTGACGAGGGTCTTACCGAGCATTTCTTCGGCGTTGTCACGGACTTCCTCGACCGATCTTGCGAGACGGACGCCACCCTTGGCGTCGGGGCCAAGTTCGGTGAACTTGCCCTTGCCGCGACCACCGGCGTGGATCTGCGCCTTCACCACCCAGAGAGGGCCGGGGAGCAGCTTGGCGGCTTCTACGGCTTCGTCGACGCTCATCGCTGCATGGCCTGCCGGGACCGGCACGCCAAACTTCGCGAGCAGCTCTTTTGCTTGATATTCGTGGATATTCATCGCGGGAGGCCCTTAAGCAGATTGGGCCCTCCGATGCAAAGACGCGCCTGACGAAAGTTTCAAATGTTCTCGGTGACGAGAAAGGTTGCAGCCTCCCCTCGTTTCGATCACGGCGGCGACCGTCCGCTAGACTCCGTTTGGGACCCTAAGACAGAAGAATTTCGTGTCCGAAACCGACAAAATCGTCCGCAAGGTCATCCATATCGACATGGATGCCTTCTATGCGTCGGTGGAACAGCGCGATGATCCCGACCTGAAGGGAAAGCCGGTCGCCGTCGGCGGCGGTCACCGCGGAGTCGTCACGGCCGCGAGCTACGAGGCCCGTCCTTTCGGGGTTCGATCGGCCATGCCTTCGGTCACGGCGAAACGGCGCTGCCCGGAGCTGGTCTTCGTGAAGCCGCGCTTCGACGTCTATCGCGAGGTATCGCGGCAGGTACGGGCGATCTTCGCCGGCTACACCGACCTCGTCGAACCCTTAAGTCTGGACGAGGCCTATCTCGACGTGACCGCCGACCGGAGCGGGTTGGGAACCGCGCGGGCGACGGCCGAGGATATCCGCAAGCGCATCCGCGAGGAAACCGGGCTCACGGCCTCGGCGGGCGTGTCCTACTGCAAGTTCGTCGCCAAGCTCGCGTCCGACCAGAACAAGCCGGACGGGCTTTGCGTCATCACTCCGGAGCGCGCGCAGGCGTTCATCGCGGCATTACCCGTCTCGCGATTCCACGGCATTGGGCCGGTGACGGCCCGCAAGCTGGAGGCGCTCGGCATCATGACCGGTGCCGATTTGCAGGAGCGGAGTCTCGCCGAGCTCGAAACGCGCTTCGGAAGCTCGGGCCGCTGGTACTGGCGCATTTGCCGCGGGATCGACGATCGGGAAGTTTGTCCGGACCGCCCGTACAAGTCAGTCAGCGCGGAACGAACCTTCGACGATGATTTGAAGGACCCGGACCGCCTGGCCTCGGAACTGGCGAGGATCGCCGGCTATGCGTGGGACCGGATCGAACGGGCGGCCGTCTCGGGCCGGACGGTGACTCTGAAGGTCAAGTTTGCGGACTTCGAGATCATTACGCGCTCGAAGAGTTTTGGAACCCATATCGGGCGTGACGAGTTCGAGACCGCGGGCCAAGCGCTGCTGGCAGCGCTCCACCCGTTGCCCAAGGGCATCAGGTTGCTCGGACTTGGGCTGCATAACCTGAGCGAAGGAGAGGCTGAGGAACCTCGCCAACTGGGACTGGCCATCTGACAGCATTTAAGCTGGGGATAGAATCCGACTCGGGGTGGTTTTTCAAGATCAGTTGTGATATAAAATTGTAACAGAGGCCCCCGCGATCGGCGGAGGCCGTTTTTGCAGGACCGGAAATAGGCACAGGGCCGCGACCACGACGGGTCGTTTTGGGGGACGATGCGAGAGACGTGTCGGCTCGGGTTGCCGCAACGGAAAGGATAGCAATGGCTGCGAAGGCGCTCAGCTTCGACGTTGGCGATTATGTGGTGTACCCCAAGCATGGAGTTGGCCGCGTTGTCGAACTGCAAAGCACCGAGATCGCTGGCACTAGCCTCGATCTGTACGTTCTCCGCTTCGAAAAGGAGAAGATGACCCTCCGCGTTCCCGTTCTCAAGGCGGACTCGGTGGGCATGCGCAAGCTCTCGTCCGACAAGACGATGAAGGACGCTCTCGAAACTCTGAAGGGCAAGCCCAAGGTCAAGCGCACCATGTGGTCGCGCCGCGCCCAGGAGTATGAAGCGAAGATCAATTCGGGCGATCTGACCTCGATCGCGGAGGTGACCCGCGACCTGTTCCGCCCGGAGGATGCTCCGGAGCAGAGCTATTCCGAGCGTCAGATCTTCGAGGCTGCCTCGTCGCGCCTGGCTCGCGAGCTCGGCGCCATGGAGCAGACTGACGAGAAGGCCGCGCTGGCGAAGATCCTCGAGATCCTCAACAAGGCCTGGCCGATCCACAACAAAGCCAAGGAAGTCGCGAACGCCTAAGCGTTCTTCGCTTCCTTGAAGGAACAAGGGCGTGTCCTGCGGGGCGCGCCCTTTTCTTTTGCGCTTGCCTCTTCCGTCTGCGTTAGTGTATTACATCTCTAACACGGCAAAATGGGAGGTTCGGATGAAACGGGTGATCGCACTCTCGATCGCAGCAGCGGCACTTGCAGCGGCAGGATGCAGCGAGGCCAGGAGCGAAAATTCCGGTCCGGTCGTCGATCGCGATTTCCAGGTCGGAAGCTTCGATCGGATCGAACTCGCCGGGGCCTATGACGCCGCCGTCACGACCGGGGGTGCGCCAGCCGTCCACGCTCGCGGGAACCAGAAGGCGATCGAGGATCTCACCGTCGAGGTGAAGGACGGCATCCTCACCATCAAGCCGAAGAACAAGATGAATTGGGGCTGGAGCTCGAATCGCGGCAAGGTCGCTCTGACGGTGACCGTTCCAAGTCTCCGTGCAGCCGAACTTGCCGGTTCCGGCGACATCCGAATCAATCGCGTCGCCGGCGACAGTTTCGCCGGCTCGATCGCGGGCTCCGGAAACCTCAAGCTCGATCAGGTCGAGGTGGGCGCGCTTAAGCTCGAAATCGCCGGATCGGGTAATGCTTCTGCCGGCTCCGGCAGCGCCAGGACCGCCGACTACAGCATCGCCGGTTCAGGCGGAATCGACACCAAGGGCGTGCAGGTCGAGACGGCTTCGGTTTCGATCGCAGGCTCCGGCGGCGTCGACGCGCACGCCAGCAACTCCGCCGCGGTCAGCATCATGGGATCCGGCGACGTGAACCTGACGGGCGGAGCGAAGTGCAGCGTCTCCAAGGCAGGATCGGGCAAGGCTCGCTGCTCATAGTGACATCTTAACCATGACAGGCGAGAGTGGCGGCATGAGCAAGACCCCCATTCTCGCCGTTCTCATTGCCGCGTCCGTCGCCTCGCCGGCGGGCGCAGTCGACCGCACTCTAGGCGTCACGACCTTCGACAAGATCCGGATCGACGGACCGTACAAGGTCAAGCTGACGACCGGCGTCTCGCCGTTCGCCAGGGTCAGCGGGTCGCCCGCCGCGATCGATGGGGTCTCCATCGACCAGCAGGGCGGCACACTGGTGGTGCGCGGCAATCCGTCGACTTGGGGCGGCTATCCGGGTCAGGGGCGCGGGGCGGTCGAAATCTCGGTAGGAACCCAGACCCTTTCCGCCGTGTGGATCAATGGCCCCGGCTCGCTGGCCGTCGACAAGATCAAGGGCCTGTCATTCGATCTATCCGTCCAGGGATCGGGTTCGGCGGCGGTGGCAAATGCAAATGTGGACCAGCTCAAGATCGCGATCAGTGGCGTCGGCACCGTCTCCATCGCCGGGACCGCTCCCAAGTTGACCGCGATCGTTCGCGGCACGTCGTCGCTCGACGCCTCCGCGCTCGCCGTGAAGGACGCGACCGTCGGCGTGGAAGGGCCCGCAAAGGTGAGCCTTACTGCAAGCAACAGCGCAAAGATCGACGCTCGCGGAGTCTCGATCGTCGACGTTGCCGGAGGTGCCGCCTGCACCGTCACGACGCAGGGTTCAGCCGTTATCTCCGGCTGCTAGCCGTCGCTTCAGGAAGGAACTTCGCTGCCCAAAGAATCGTTACAGGTCCGAGGCTTAAACGCATGGGAGCGAAACAATGTACATTGGTATCGGCGGTCTCATCCTATTGATCATCCTATTGATCGTCCTGTTCTGAGATCGACATTTCAGGTGCGCTGAACGGCGCCCAGAATTCTAGCGATTGAAGGCGCGGCCGCTCCAACCGGCTGCGCCTTCTTCTTTCGTTTCGCATGTGTCAGGATGCGAGCTGTGCTGGCGCTGAAGCTCTTCGCGAAGCTGACCGCTTATTATTTCGCGGTCACCGCGGTCGTCCTGATCGCGCTTCAGCTCTTGCCTGGCTTGCGCGATTATATGCCGTTCGGCGGAGTAGAGGCGCTGATGTCCCATCAGCGCACCGGCGTTGAAGGAATGCTCGCCCCGAATGAGCAGATCAGCAACCTGCGTGAGAGCCTCTATTGGCTGGTCATCACCATCATGGGGGCGCTTTTGACGGCCCTGCCCGTCAGCTGGGTCTATATCGCCGTCCGCAATCCCAAAGATTACGATCAGTCGCTTGTCGACACGATCATCGTCATGCCGATCGTCGTCACCAGCATCATCATCATCGTCCAGAACTCGCTCGCGCTGGCTTTTTCGATCGCCGGAATTGCCGCCGCCGTCCGCTTCCGGAATTCGCTGAAGAGCTCTGGCGATGCCTTGTTCATCCTGCTCACGGTCGGGATCGGATTGTCGGCGGGAATCGGAGCTCTCGAGCTCGCGATCGTGATGACGGTCGCGTTCAACTACGTCTTCCTGCTGTTGTGGGTAACCGATTACGGCGACCGGCAGGGTTTGAAGAAGCGTTACATGACCGACTGCGATCCCGAGCAGCCGGGAAAGCAACCGGAAGCCGCCAAGACGGATGAGGCCGAGGCTAGTTGATGCAGGTCTTCAGCAGCCGCTTGGTCACGTCCTCGTCGCTCGCAATGTCGCGGAAGAAATTCTCGAGATAAGCCGCGGCACTCCGCCGCTTTCCCTCGTCCAGTTGAGGAACGGCAGCGAGTGCCGCCAGCAGCTCCCCGCGCTTCGCGCGGAATTCGCCGGCAGCTTCCAGCGCTGCCGAATTGTGGACGCAGTATCCACGGTATCGGCGGTCGCGCACGGTAGCGACTGGAATGCCCTCCGGCGGCAGGGCGTAGGGTGCGTTGACGAGGCCCGAATAGTCGAAGTCGTACGGGACCGGGATGAGAGCCGTTCGGACATAGGGCGCGGCCGCCATCAGCTTGAAATTGTGACAGCAGCCGAGGCCCGCATGCGCTGCTCTCATCGACCAGTCTAGATTGCCGATCATGTATTCGAAGATCGAAGCCCGGGCGGCGGCTGCCGGATCGAGCTGCGAGGGGAGGATCCGGGCCGTTATCTGGACTTCATGGAGGCCGTTGCGCTTCGCCGCATCATCGGCATCCTCAACGAAGAAGCCGATCCTCGAAATGTAAGGATGGCCGTCCGCCTCGACATAGTCGATATTGGCGATCCGGGCGCGCAGCCCAATCGGGCTCAGCACATTGAACATGCGATACGCCGCATATTCGAGCAGCACGTTGTTCTGATGCGCGGGCGCAATACGGCAGTGCGTGGTTAGCTTCAGCAGACGTTGACGTTCGAACAGCGAAGTCTTCGCGGGTTTCGGAGTGAACTCAACCTTCAGGGGAGGAAACTTGCAGGCGTCCTTGTTGCGCCGGGCGAACCCTCGCGGCGAGAGGAGGATCGGAAGCTGTTCCGCGCTGGCCGAGATCAGGCCGAGGGTTCCAGGCCGAGCGGTCCGCAAGTCCGTCGGGGTCGCTACGATCGCCGCGATCGGCGCTCGGATCGCTACATGAATCGGCTGGTCTTCGGAAAAAAGCCGCGTCGGCTTCTTCGGGGTTGAGCCGCCCTGCTGCGCTGAAAGCGCAAGCACCATCGCCAATGCGATCTTTGCCCCTATGTTCACAGCTCCCTTCGAAGCTGCACCACAAGCGCCGCTAATCCGTCTTCCTTGTCAAGTTTCGCTCATTTTCCTTTGGCATTTCGACACATCAGCTTGAGCGCGTCGAATTCGTCGTCGGTAAGTGCCCTTTTGTAATGAACGCCCTTGTCCTCAGCCGCCGCAAAGCGCTTCGCGCGGCTGCCGCTCAGAGGGTGGCTCTGGAGGAAATCGCCGGTGAAACCGGGTTCCTCCCGCTCCTCCTTGGCGAGCTTCTGGAAAAGCTCGCTGGTCGGGCGTGGAGAAATGTGAACGCGATTGAGGGTCGCGATCGCATCCGAGTCCGCTTCGGATTCATTCTTGCGCGTGTAGTTGAGCGAGAGCAGTTGCTCGGCATTCGAACCGACGTCACCGGCGAACATCCGGATCACCGCGCTGATGCCAAGCTCCCGGACCAATGCCTCAGCGACGTGTCTCCGGCGCACGTGCGCGATTTCATGCGCGACAATCCCGGCGAGCGCGTCAGGATCGTCAACCTCGTCGATAGCGCCCTGGAACACGACGATGTACCCACCCGGCAAGGCGACGGCATTGAACATCGGCACATCGAGCGCGACGATGCGGATTGCGTTCGGGCCGTGCGTTGAACCCGGCTCAAGCCGCTCTGCCAGAGCTTCCAAAGCGCGCTGCCCCTCCGCTCCCGAGCAGCGGTTCGAGCCGAAGTCACCAACGATGGCCGAGCCAAGCCGGCGTTCCCAGCTCATCGGAATGTGCGGGGCGATCCAGTGCGGCGCGAGATAACCCATTGCGACAATCGAAGCGGTCAGAACCGCGCCGGCCGCTACCGCTGGCCACAAACCAATTCGATCAATCCATCGGCCGTATCCATCGCCCTTTGGAACGAGCGACGCGACATCGTCGTCAAGCGGCTTGTCGAGGATCAGCGACCAACCCTCCATGTCGGCCCGGCCGAGCCTGAGACGCTTCGAATCCTCGCTCAGTTTCGTGATGAGGGTTGCCGGGATCTCGTCATCCCAGCCGCTCTCCATCGACAATCGGAGGCGGCCCTCGAGCCCCTCGGCCGTGACCGAGTGAGCTCGAGCGCTACCTCCATCGAACAGCGCCGCCGGTTGGGGCATTGGATCTAGAAGGCGCCGATATCGAGAGCGTCGAGAATGCCTTCGGCTTCCCTCGGCACTGCTGTTTGCGACTGAGTGAGTTCGTCGACATCGACGGTTCCATAGACTTCAAGATGCGAGGAGATGAACTGCCACTTGCGGAACTCGTAAACGAACATGGCGAGGCCGATCGTCACGATGGCGAGGCCGACTGTGACCGCATAGAATTTCAGCCAGTCCTTGAAATCGGCGGTCATCCTGAACTCGATCTCTCCGATCCGCGTCCATTCCGCAGCTGCGCGATAGTAATGCGTGAGAAAGTTCAAATAGGCGAAGCCGACCGCGAGATAGAAAGCCACGGTTGCCAGGATGGGCGGATCGCCCAGTCTTCCGAACTCGTCCCTAGGACCCAGGAAGGCCGCCAGAACAATGCTCCCGATGACGGCCGTCGCCAGCATGATGAAAAATGGTCCCTTCGTGTCCTCAGGCGTCATGTCGGCCTGGAAATGGTAGGGTCCGAAGGACATCCTGCGCCAACGCTCGTTCCAGAGCTTTGCCTGCGCCCAGGGGTAGAAGATACCCGCAAGCAGGAACGTGGCGAGGTAATAGCCGATCGCTTTCCGGCCATAATCCCAGCCGCCGTCGTTGCTGCCACCTCGGATGCCACGCCACCACGTGCGCGAAAGTCGGTACCTCAGCCCCCGGAACCGCGCGAGGCCGTAAAGGAACATGCCCAAGAGATAGAGACCGATGACCGCGAGAACGCCGGCCCAAGTGCCGGCGCGTATCGTCAGCGCAGGAAGGCCAAAGGAGAAAAGCACGCCGCCGAGGCCCAAGAGCAGCGCCATCATCAGGAAGCCGACGAACATTTCCTTGCCCGTACCTGTCCATTGCAAATTATCGTCAATGAAACGCGTACGGCTCCACAGAAATCGCCTCTCGCGAGCCTTCGCCCACGAACGATAGACGAACAGAGTGACTATAGTCAGAAGTGCATTCGATGCCGCGATCGGGATATATTCCCTAAGCGTTCCAGTAAATTCGATCGCACGGCCATTGTCGGCCGGCGTTGACGTCAACGCATCCATGTAAAGCCCCCGTTTTACTCGCCTCCCCAAGCGGGGCGGAGACTGCAATCAAGAAGAGCGCTTGGCAAGAGTCACGCGTTCGCTGGGAAGCGGCTGGCCCGCCTCCGCGGTTGAGGGTGCAGCGCAGCATCGCTACATGCGCCCTGCAATGACCAAGATGTTCAAGATCGCGCTTCCCGACGGTTCCGTGCGGGAGATGCCCGAGGGTTCGACGCCCGCGGATGTCGCCGCTGCCATCGGGCCGGGCCTCGCCAAGGCCGCGCTTGCCGCCAAGGTGGACGGCGAGGTGCGCGACATCATGCGCCCCTTCGAAGGCGATTCCAGCCTGGCGCTGATCACTTCGCGCGACGAGAAGGATGCCCTCGAGCTCGTCCGCCACGACTTCGCGCACATCCTTGCCGAAGCGGTGCAGAACATCTTCCCGGGAACCCAGATCACCTTCGGCCCGGCGACCGAGGACGGCTTCTACTACGATTTCGCTCCCGCACCCGGCCGCGGCCCGTTCACGGACGAGGAGCTGCCTTCCATCGAGGAGGAGATGCGGCGCATCATTCGCGACGACAAGGCGTTGACCCGCGAGGTCTGGTCGCGCGAGCAGGTCCGGGAGTTCTTCAAGAAGACCGGCGAAGCGTTCAAGGCCGAGTGGGTGATGGAGCTGCCCGAAGGCGAGCCGATCACCATGTACCGGACTGGCGGCGGCGAAGGCGCGTGGATCGACCTCTGCCGCGGTCCGCACCTGGCTTCGACCGGGAAGCTCGACCCCAATGCGTTCAAGCTGACCCGCGTGTCGGGCGCCTACTGGCGCGGAGATCCCAAGAACCCGATGCTTTCGCGCATCTACGGGACCGCCTGGCTCAACAAGAAGCAGCTCGACGAACACCTCGTCCGACTGGAGGAAGCGGCCAAGCGCGACCATCGCAAGATCGGCCAGGAGATGGATCTGTTCCATCTTCAGCAGGAAGCGCAGGGATCGGTGTTCTGGCACCCCAATGGCTACGTCATCTGGCGGCAGCTCGAGGCCTACATGCGTCGCCGACTCGACGCCGCCGGCTATGAGGAGATCAAGACTCCGCAGCTGATGAACGCCAAGCAGTGGGAGCGTTCGGGCCACTGGGGCAAGTATCGCGAGAACATGTTCGTCGTCCCCGACGAAATCCCTTCAACCGAAGACGGCTCGCCGGTCGTGTCCGGCGACGCCGAGCTGATGGCTCTGAAGCCGATGAACTGCCCGGCGCATATTCTCGTCTTCAAACAGGGCATCAAGAGCTACCGCGATCTGCCGATCCGCTTCGCCGAGTTCGGCTGCTGCCACCGTAATGAACCGCACGGAGCGCTTCACGGTATCATGCGCGTCCGCCAGTTCACCCAGGATGACGCGCACATCTTCGTCACGAAGGAGCAGCTGGTCGCCGAGGTCGTCGCTTTTTGCGACTTGCTCGACAGCGTCTATCGCGACCTCGGCTTCGACCGCTACGCGATCAAGCTGGCACTGAGGCCGGAGAAGCGCTTCGGGTCGGATGAAATGTGGGACTGGTCGGAGCAGTCGCTTCGCGACGCGGTTGCCGCGGCCGGCCGGAACACCGATGAATTCGGCTGGGAAGAGCTTCCAGGCGAAGGCGCCTTCTACGCACCCAAGCTGGAATTCCATCTATCCGATGCGATCGGCCGCACCTGGCAGGTGGGGACCATCCAGACCGACACCGTGCTGCCCGAGCGGCTCGACGCGACCTATGTCGGCGAGGACGGCGAGAAACACCGTCCGGTCATGCTTCACCGCGCGATCATCGGCACGTTCGAGCGCTTTATCGGCATCCTGATCGAGCATCATGCGGGCAAATTCCCGCTGTGGCTGGCGCCGGTGCAGGCGGTAGTGACCACCATCGTTTCGGATGCCGACGATTATGCGAAGGACGTCGCGGCGAAGCTCGCGCAGCGGGGAATTCGCGTCGAGACCGACCTTCGCAACGAGAAGATCAACTACAAAGTGCGCGAGCACTCGCTGAAGAAGGTCCCGCTTTTGCTGGTCGTCGGCAAGCGCGAGGCGGAAGAAGGCACGGTCGCCCTGCGCCGCCTGGGCTCCGAGGAAAGACAACTTGTCATTTCGGTCGAGGAGGCGGTGTCGATGATCGTCGAGGAAGCGATTCCGCCCGATCTGAAGCGCTGAACCTCCTGGCGACTCTCCGCCACAGGTCGCGGCAAAAATGACGCGCTTTGGGCGCGCGGACTTTTCATTCGCGCGTGCAATGCTTACTTCGCACCTGCCACAACAGCATTTTAGGAGACTCGACTATACCACCGCCCTATCAGCGCCGACCCATGGCGCCGCCGCCGATGACCGGCCCTCGCTACAACGAATTCATCCAGTCCCAGAAGGTCAGGGTGATCGATGAAAACGGCGAGAACCTGGGCGTGATGTATACGCGAGAGGCGTTCGAGCAGGCGCAGGGAGTCGGGCTCGACCTCGTCGAGATTTCCCCGAACTCCGACCCTCCCGTCGCAAAGTTCCTCGATATCGGCCGCTACAAGTACGAGGCCCAGAAGAAGGCCAACGAGCAGCGCAAGCGGCAGAAGACGCAGGAGATCAAAGAGATCAAGATGCGTCCCAACATCGACGATCACGACTATGACGTGAAGATGAAGAAGGTTGTCGAGTTCCTCGAGGAAGGCGACAAGGTGAAGGTCACCATGCGTTTCCGTGGCCGCGAAATGGCGCACGGCGAGCTGGGCATGGCCGTTCTCCGCCGAGTCCAGGAACAGACCGCCGAAATGGCCAAGGTTGAGGCCCATCCGCGCATGGAAGGCCGCCAGATGCTGATGGTGCTGGCGCCCAAGTAAGGTGACCGGAAACCGCTCCCTCACCTGCCCCCGATGTCAGGGCACGATGGAGGCGGGCTACATCGTCGACGAAGGCTATGGCACTCGCACCGTCGCCAAATGGATCGCCGGCGAGCCGGAGCGCAGCGTCTGGACCGGACTCAAGATTCGCGACAAGGACAAGCTCGACGTCACGTCGTACCGCTGCAGGCGGTGCGGCTATCTAGAAAGCTACGCCTGACCTGACGTCAGTCGCTCGTTAAAACTGACGCTACGGCATCCTTCGTAATCCAAAGCTGCTGTTGCAATTGTGCAGCAACATTGCGCCTTTGTGTGTCCTGTAGCGCCAGCTTTGCTTTCCTTGCCACTGTTGCTGGATTAGCTTCCCTCGTTCACGCCGCGGGGAGAGCGGCGCACAGGGGAGGAATTACATGCGCAAGTCTGTGTGGCTGCTGTCGGCAG
>DASSFK010000355.1:0-11387 GCA_035694565.1 Sphingomicrobium sp. | reverse complement strand
AGATAAGATATCTCAGGACGGTCGAAGACCACGACCTTGATAGGCCGGGTGTGGAAGTGCGGTAACGCATGGAGCTAACCGGTCCTAATTGTCCTATTCGCGCTTGATGGATCCACACCATCATCGACAGGCCTGCAAAGGTCGGTTGAACACAGCTGGATAAATGCACGGTTTCTAGAACTTCCTCGCACCGTCACCATAGCTTGGTGACCATAGCGTCCGTGACCCACCCGATCCCATCCCGAACTCGGCCGTGAAACCGGACAGCGCCGATGGTACTACTGCTTAAGCAGTGGAAGAGTAGGTCGTCGCCAGGCTTTGCTGGCGGTGTGTGGAAGAAACCCATTCACGATGTTTTCAAGGCCGCTGGGGGCAAAACGCTCGCGGCGGCTTTGTTTTTTGAAGGGCCATGCGCCCAGTACGCGTGAAGCGTGCCGGTCGAACGGCCCAGATGGATTGGCGCGGGGTGGAGCAGCCCGGTAGCTCGTCAGGCTCATAACCTGAAGGTCGCAGGTTCAAATCCTGCCCCCGCAACCAACGTCATCATACGGCCCCCAGCCACAAGCTGGGGGCTGCTGCCGTTTGTAGGGCCTGACAGCCTCAATGCAGGGGCGGATGCTACCTCCGCAAACTTAGCCGCTCAAATACGATCGATCTGCATAGATCATCCCTAGCTCTCAGGATTGGAACCTCGAGCCTCCCAAAAGCTGCGTCGAGCGATTTTCAATGCGCTTTCAATCTGCGTAACGTGGCGTCGGACGCCGTTGGTGGTCATGAGGAGCTGGACCTTTCCGGACGATAGGAACTCTATCCGGCCAAGCTTCTCTGCCCGCGCTGCAATGAGATCGTGCCAGGTCATTCGGTGAGTATGGCGAACTGCCGCTGAGCATCCAAGTTCCGCTTATCTTCGGATAGCTATTGCCATCATCAAACTTCGATAGACGGGTGAGAGGGACGTGACTCGTCCTTAAGCGCTAATTGAGACGGTCAATGGGACTGGAGTTTTCAGGGCCCGCGGTGAGAATGGACGATCAGTCCATCGAGGACGCGGCAAGAAATATTGGCTGTCAGGTGGCTGCTATCCGTTCGGTGATCGACGTTGAAAGTCACGGTGGGTTCTATCCGGATGGGCGCCCCAAAATCCTGTTCGAGCGACACTACTTCTCCCGGTTGACGGGCGGCAGATATGACGCGGGTAACACCGATATCTCTTGTCGCACGCCTGGTGGGTACAAGGGTGGCAAGGCCGAATACGACAGGCTCGCGAGAGCCATTAAGCTTGATCGCATCGCCGCACTCAAATCCGTCAGTTGGGGCGCGTTCCAAATCATGGGGGACAACCACAAGGCGGCGGGGTTCGAGGACGTCGAAGCATTCGTTGCGGCGATGGTCGCCGGCGAGCCAGAGCAACTTGGGGCCTTCGTCAGCTTCGTGAAGGGGTCGAGACTCGATAGCCATCTACGCGCGCTCGACTGGGAGGCCTTCGCCAAGGGCTACAACGGGCCGACGTTCAAGCAGAACCGGTACGACGATAAACTCGCCGCAGCCTATGTTTTCCACTCGGCCGGCGGTCCGCGCGTCGAGTGCCCGCATCCGGTCCTGAAGCCAGGCGATCGCGGCGCGGCGGTCAAGGCGCTACAGCGTGCCCTTCGGATCGCGGCGGACGGCGTGTTCGGACCCGGCACCCGGCGCGCCGTGATCGATTTCCAGCTCAAGGCCGGATTGCAGGCGGACGGAGTGGTCGGCCGCAACACCTGGGCGGCGCTCGGCGCCGGCTAGTCGGCCAAACCCCGATCGGAGACACACCATGAAGCTGATGTTCTGGAACCTCAAATATTTCGGCCTGACGTCCGCCAACTACAGGGAGAGGGTCGTGGACCTTGCCGAGCGGCTGGACCGCCACAAGCCGGACATCGCCGTGTTCGTCGAGTTGACGGCGAATGCCGACGCCGTCCTCGAGGCGGTCAAGGGCGAGCTCAAGGAGACGAGCTTTCTCAGCAAGGCCGTCAACGCGGGGGGCGGCAACAACGAGCATTTCGCAGTCCTCCTGAGCCCACAGTTCGGGCAAGGCGCGGAAGATGGCCTTGAGGTCCTCGGCGACGTCCCGCTCGGCGGCGGAACCCGCAAGATCGCCCACCTCAGCATCGGCAGACTCGAACCGGTCAATGCCTTCGGACTGTTCATCTGCCACCCTTCACCATGCGCCCTGACGTTCAACACCGCGCTCAAGGATGCCGGCAGCTTCATCCAGTCGAGGGGTGGTCGGCGCTCGATCATGGTCGGCGACTTCAATTCGGACCTGTGGGACACGTTCGAAGCTTCGAACGCATACACAGATGCAGCGACGCATCTTGGAGCAAGCGGGACGCTTCGGGTGATCGACGGAGCGGTCTTCGATGCGATGGATGTATCGGTCGACTGGTCGCAGCGAACGACTTCGTCCTCCGCGAAGAGCGACCACGCCTACATCCTGTTCAACGTCGCCTAGGCATAGCCTCGGGCCTGGCGGCGCGTATCCTTCACCTGTTTTCGCTTCGTCGGATCGAATGTCGAGATGTTCGCGTCGAAGCTCAGAGTGAGGATCGCAAGTTTCATCTAGTTCAGCGACCGGCAGTTTCGCCCCAGAAATGGTGACTGTTCCTAACCTTCGATAAGGTATGTCTTTATGGTGGAAAGTGTACAGCCCCCGTTCCTACGGGGATCCGCCAGTGTGCAAGGATCGGGAAGTTATTGAGAAATGCAGGGAGTTGCTCGTTAACGAACGGGAGCTTCTCGATCTTGCCTCCAACATAAACTCGTTCCCGCAGCGCACGAACATAGCGATGCTCTTTGTGAAGGCTGGCGATGACTTCATCTACGCGAGGACTGCCTTTTCCGCCACGTCAGACCTCAACAAGGACGGCAAGGCCTTTGTTGTTGGCACGGTTCCAACCAACAGGATAAATCGAATCCATAAGGTGTGCGTTGCAGGTAACCCCCAATGCGCAAATCACACCGAACCGAAACTGTTCTACGATTTCTTCGGCCTGCTGAAGACTCCGGAATTGGCCGGGAGAGATCCCGAAGCAATCCTACTTGCAACCGAGCTCGACTGCTGCCCGAGCTGCAATCTGCACAGCATTAACGGCATCAAAGGGCTGCAGGGCATGCTCGCCATGACCAAGAGCGACTTCGATCTCGACGTCGTCGAGGTGAATTTCCGCAATTCTGACGGGGCGATTGGGCGACTGACTCGCGTGCCGAAGGAGCATTAGCCCGATGCTTGTAAATCACGAACGTCGCTTCGCATCTACTCAGCAGAGGGTGATGACATGAGCGCGCAGGTATTGATTGCGATTGCGGAAACCGAGCAAAATTTGAAAATCCAGCCTGGCGACACAGTCGACCTTCATGGAGGCGCGCTCGGCATGGTTTCCGGGACGGTCGTCCTAACCCGCTCCCCGAGCCTTCCGCAGGATCAAGATAAAATCTTCCTGCAGATCAAGATGAACCGGAACACGCCCATCATCGGGCTCGACGAGGTCTCGGACATCCGTGTCACGTCAAAAAATATCTTCAACGAACCGGTTCTGAGCGCAGCGATGATGCCGACATAATGCGAGGACACGAACGATGGGCGGACATGGCTCCTGTTACCTTGTCGCCAATGGCGACGATGGAAAGAAGTATTGGCGGTACTGCAAAAAGTACTCCGATGAGCAGGAAACAGCGTTCAAACAGGCCGTGATGCTTGCTGCCGGCGGATGCCGGACCGTCCGCCGCGACAATTCCGAACCTGAAGGAGGAGTAGAAATCTAGACCGGGGCGAACAGCGCATCACCGCGCGAAAACGTCGACCGCCCGACGAACGAGGGACTTTTTGAGCAGCGAGCCGAAGCTCGCATAACCTTGAGGGAGGCAAACAATGTCATACATTATGGTCATCAACAATTCGGCGTGGCCCCTGCATGGCGCTCTGTCGTGGGCGGGTATTCAGCAGCAATGCTTCAATAATCTCTCGAAGAACGGGAACACCCATGACTTTGTAGTTGGTGCCGGCTGGCACGACCTGACGATTGTCCCCGGAACCAAACTCAACAAATATGACGAGAACAAGAACAACAGCGCAGCTTCCATCGGAAACTTCATGTTCAAGGTGCTTTCGCTCGCCAATCCTGCGCCGCTGGGATTGATGATTGCAATTCAGCCCTCGATCACGGGCGACATGCTTCAGCTCGAACTTGATCCGAACGGCAAGGGCAGCGGCGACATCGAGATCAGGCTCGCGAACTCGGATATTCAGCTCAAACCCGTCACGGTCACGGGCCTTTACGCCTCTGACGGCTATAATGTGACGGTGAGCGGCGGCGAGGTGCTCGGCACCTACGACAAGGCGGCAAACGTCTACACGATCACGAAGGTCAATCCACTGGCCCTGAACTGGGAGAACCGCACCAGCCACACGAAGGGGCAGGGCGCAACTGTTGGCTGAAGGCAGGGGGACTGACATGAACGAGAACGAAACCGCGATCAGCGGCGAGACAGGATCCAAGACTGCAGACGAGCCGAAAACCGCAGATCCAACTGCCGGCCCCGCACCGCAGGAGAACCCGGTTAAGACCGTAACGGCGCCGGCCGCGAAGGACCCAGAAACCACCACGCCCGCAGCTGGGAAATCCGAACCGCCTCCGCCCGGAAAGACTGGCAGTAGCGAAACCGGCTCAACAACGAGACCGGCAACTGATCCAAACACGATTCAAACGAGGCTGGCGACAGCGCTCCGAAATGCGTCTCCGCCCCTCACCTCGTTGATCGTTCCACTCAACGACAATGGTTTCACGGACTTCGTGTCCCTTGGCGCGAACGCCACGGCGGTCGAGGCGAATGTTCGCAAATATGCCCCGGGGGCGACGCCGGGGGCCATCAACACGCTGGTCGCGCTTTGGACGCGGGAGTCCAAGGCCCCGGCAAACCTCGGCATCCCTGAACTGAAGCCGGGCACCACGGTTGATCTAACGCAGAGCACTGCCACGACGTCAGATGGGATTACCTTTTCCATCCCCAAGGATCTTGCGCTCAATGTCAACGAACCCGGAAAATATCCGGGCGCCAGCAAGCTTTCGAATGAACAATGGCTGGTGATCCTTGCAAGGACCAGGGCCTTGCACGGGATCAACTTCGACATCGCGTTAACGTCGGCATCCCCCAACGATGCGATTGTAGACGAATCCGCACTGGTCTGGCAGGTTCCCGACAACGATACGGACTGGTTGGATTCCCAGCCGACGGGCGGTGCCCACAGCTATTTGTCGTACACGAGCGAAATTCAGAACCTCGTTCACAACGGCATCTATTCCGGATCGCTTTCGGTGGCGACGCCCTATGTCTCAGGAGCAGCCTCGGCGAGCACTAATGAACGTCAGGCATCAAGCAGAGTCGTCAAGACTCTCTACATGACGGCCTACTGGCGCTACCAAGCGGCCCGGATTGCGCTGGGGCTTTGCACGGCTCTTTCAAAGAAGTTCCTGGCCGCGATCGATGCGGCGCTCGCGGCCGGAACCGACAAGCAATTCGGTGCCCTGGCGGCCGTCTTCCAAAGGTTCGGACATGCCGTTTCAAATCATGTGGCGATCGGCGGAACGCTTTACTTCCATAGCTCGATGACTTGGACTGGAGATGTCAAGGACACCAAAATCCTGGACACGCTCAACGCCGCGGCCACGGCACAATATTCCCCGGCGGGTCCGTCAGTCACTGCGACCGCAAGCTTTACGGATGGCAAAGACACCTACACCGCCAAGCAGTTTCAGCAGGGAAGTGTCGACTTCATACCCATTGGTGGCGATGTCGGTACGGCCACCACGCCCGGAGCTTGGGGTCCAACGGCCCAAAATCCCGATAATTGGGCCGTCATAAGGCGCGACCGCGAACCGGACGCTCCGCCTTTGGCGATCAACGTCCCGAGCGGTTCGGGGCCGCCTGAAGGCATCAAACTTCTCGTCGACTGCCTTGCGGACCTCGATGAGGCGAACGCGAAGAATAACAAGATTGCGGATCTCGATGAAGCGAACGCGAAAAATAACAAGAGCCCGACGGATCGTGCTTCGAGGGTTCAGGAAATCTGGACCCGCGGTCGCAAGGCCATTTGGAAGTCTCCGACCCCGCCGCAAATGCCGACATATCCCCATATGAATAATGCCGTGTTCGCGGCGCTGGGAGGCTCGGGGCCGCCGGGACCACTCGCACCGGCCGAAAATTGCAATGAGCCGGCCACGATTGCTGCAGCGAATTATTCGGCGACGATCATCGCCACCGGGATGGGCTGGTACCTTGAATATACAGGCAAAGACACCCTCGGCAATTTGACCGGCGACCCGCTCTACCGTCTCATCCAATTTACGGAGTTCAGGACACCCGATCAGGTTTCCCAACTGGCCGATGCGAAGCAGAGCGCGGCGGCCCAGAACCAGGCCGTTTTCCAGGCAACGGGAACCGTCGACGACTATGCGCCCGTGCCGCTTCTCAAGGGAGCGTTGGCAAGCAGACAGGACGACAATGGAAACTGGCATGTTGCCGTGATCGAGGCGGAAGATGCGCGGTCCGGCGACGCCGCCAAGAACAACGCATCTTGGCGCCTTGTTCTTGCAGACCCGGGCGATCCTAAGCGAGCCTCTGACTACGTCCTCATCAATTGGGTTTCTGGAAAGGTGCTCGCACCGTCGGGCTCCAACCAGACTAGCCTCGTGGATTTGAACCAGATCGAGCAGGCCGCAGCCTGGAAGTTCGTTCCGCAACTCGCAAAAGCCCCGGAGTAGAGCGGGGCGGCCCGACCGGAGTGGAAGCTTGGCCCCCGTTATCACTTGGGGGTCGGTTCATGGATCGCTCCTAACTAGGAGCTGCGATCAACTGCCTCGCGGCAGGAAAGGGTCGAATGCTGCCATTCCGTTTATGGCAGAAATGGGTGGAAAGCGGACATTAGCTGGCGCGGTAAATGACCCTGCGGCCACCATGCTGCGCGTCGGCCTCGCGCTCGTCCCGAGCCATTTGAAAGCGCATCCGCAGGCAGGCACGAAGACGGCCAAGAACTCGGAAGATGTCATGCACGCGATCGCCGCGAGCAGGCCGGCGTTCGAACTCTATCCCGACGAGTTTCCGCTGCTCGTGCGGTTCCGTGACATTAACAATCCCGCGACGGCCGAGAAAGTCGATCCGGCCGACCTTGCCTCCAGCTTCGGACCGGGCACGCGATTGCGCCGAGTGGTTGTGGCTGTGACGGACGACGATGTGACAGTGAGTATCGAACGACGCTTCGCTTGGTGGGAAAATTATCTCGATCGACGTCTCAGCGGCACTTCGAGGGTAACCGAAAACATGCTCGATCCCAATTTGTCGGCGCACTTTTTAGCGGGGTCTTTCAGCACGGAGTACGACCGGTGAACCAAGATGTTTTCCTGGCGATCCTTGCCAGGGATTCGTATAATCGAGGTGAAGGTATCAACGGTCTTCCCGACACAAGCCTTCTCGTCTTCTGGGCACTGATTGCTTTCGTCCCGAGCTTGTGCGTGGCGGAACCTGGGGCCCGAACTACTACGGTCCGGATCCTATTAATCCATGGCGAAGCAATCCGACCTTCGCGTGAATCCGGCGCAGCTTTTAACGTCCGCTTTGGGTAAAAACAGACATTAGCGTTTCGGCGGAGCTTGCCGGTTTAGATCGGCACGATCACGGATATTGAATGACACCGTTCAGTGCGTGCCCCCGCAACCAACCAGACAGCCGCCTCCGGGCGGCTTTTTTTGTGCCTCGATCAGTAGTTGTACGCGCGTTCGCCGTGGTCGCTGATGTCCAGCCCTTCTCGTTCGCTGTCCCGATCATGCCGGAGCTTCGAAAGCTTCCGGACGATTGCGAAGCACAGGGCCGAACCCGTGGCCGACCAAGCGATCGCCGTTGCGACCGCCGCCAATTGTCGAAGCAGCTGCCACCAGAGCGAATAGTCGTCGCCGCCATGGCCGCCCAAGGCGGAGACGGCGACAAACGCGGTTCCGATCGATCCGACGATCCCGCCGATGCCGTGTATTCCGAAGACATCGAGGCTGTCGTCGAGCCTAAGCCGGTTCTTGAGCGAGCCGACGAACGCATAGCAGGCGACGCTGGCGGCCGCGCCGAGCAGCATGGCTCCGATCGGCCCGGCGATGCCCGCGGCAGGCGTCACGGCGACAAGGCCCGCGACGGCGCCAGATGCTCCGCCGAGCATCGAGGGCTTTCCCGATATCACGCGTTCCGCCCCCATCCAGGCGAGCACGCCGGCCGCGGGCGCAGCAAAAGTGTTGATCATGGCCACGGCAGCAAAGCCATTTGCCTCGAGCGCCGAGCCCGCGTTGAAGCCGAACCAGCCGACCCACAACAGGCCGACCCCAACCATGGTCAGTGCCAGGGAATGTGGAGGCATGGCCTCCTTGAGATGGCCGATGCGCGAGCCGGCGAAATAAACTCCGACCAGGCCAGCGACGCCCGAATTGACGTGCACGACCGTCCCGCCGGCAAAATCGATCGCCCCGAAGGCGAACAAGAATCCTTCCGGCGCCCAGACCATATGCGCGAGCGGCGCATAGACGACGGTAAGCCACAGCAAGGTGAAGAACATGATCGCAGAAAAGCGCACGCGCTCGGCAAGTGCGCCGATGATCAAAGCGGCGGTGATTGCAGCGAAGGTCATCTGGAATGCGACAAAGACCAGCTCGGGAATCGCCTTGCCGGCGGTTGGGATCGCCCAGGCGCTCGTCCCGTCGATCCCGGCGAGGCCCGCTTTCGACAGGCTCCCAATCAGCGCATTCCCGCCGGCGAACGCCAGGGAATAGCCCCAGCCGATCCAGACCAGGATCGCCACGGCCGCGATGCCCAGCGCCTGGCTCATCACCGACAGCAGATTCTTGGCCCGAACGAGGCCGCCGTAGAATAGAGCGAGGCCCGGGAGCAGCATCATCATCACCAGCGCGGTCGAGACCAGCATCCATGCCGTGTCTCCACTGTCGATCATGAGCTCGCCGGCCATGCCACCCCCGTCTTTGCTGCACTGCACAAGCTAACGGTGTTGGAGCGGCGGGCTATGTGAATCGTTCACACGGCGATGTCCCGCGATCCACCACCGGCGCCGATGGAAGCCATGCTTGCCGCCGAATTGCCCGACGGCGACGGCTGGCAGTACGAGCCCAAATGGGACGGCTTCCGCTGCATCGCTCGGCGTGATGGTGAGACGGTCGAGATGATCTCCCGATCGGGCAAGCCCTTGGGTCGCTACTTTCCCGAAGTCCTGGAGATGCTTGGCCGGATCAGACAAAAGAGTTTCGTAATCGATGGGGAGCTGATCCTCCCGTTCGAGGACCGCCTGGACTTCGAAGCCCTGCAGATGCGGCTGCATCCGGCGGAGAGCCGGGTGCGCAAGCTGTCGAAGGAAACGCCAGCATTGTTCGTGCTGTTCGATGTGCTGCAGGTCGGATCGAAGGATCTTGACGACAAGCCGCTGGTCCAGCGCCGAGCGGCGCTCGAACTCTTCTATGGGAGAAATGCCCTCGACGGCCTGCTGCTTTCGCCGACGACCACGGACCATGACGTCGCGCTCGGCTGGTTGAAGCGCAGCGGCGGAGCGCTCGACGGAGTAATCGCGAAGCGCCTCGACCAGCCTTACCGCTTCGGGGAACGCGGGATGGTGAAGGTGAAGCAGCTCCGGACGGCCGACTGCGTGGTGGGCGGATTTCGCTATGCTGAAAAGAAACACGAGGTCGGCTCGCTGCTTCTCGGGCTCTTCGACGACGAGGGACTGCTTCATCACGTCGGATTCACTTCGGGCATTCCGGCCAAGGAAAGGCCGGCACTCACGCGCAAGCTCGAGGCGCTGATCAAGCCTCCTGGGTTCACCGGTAACGCCCCCGGCGGCCCGAGCCGCTGGAGCACGGAGCGGACCGGTCGATGGGAGCCGCTGAACCCCGAACTCGTCGTTGAAGTCCGCTACGACCAGGTCACCGGCCGTCGCTTCCGGCATGGCACCGCGCTGCTCAGGTGGCGGCCTGATAAGTCGCCGAGGCAATGCACGTTCGAGCAGCTGGCCCCGGAGTTGCGTCCCTCCGAGATCGCGGAGCTGTTCGGCGCATGACCCAGGCCGACCTATTCGCCGATCCCTTCATCGCCGGCCTCGAATATCACGAGGACTTCATTGCCCGGGACGAAGAGCGCGACCTGCTTGCAAACCTCGAAGACATGGATCTCGCGCCTTTCCGTTTTCAGGGATGGACCGGAAATCGGAAGACAAAGAGCTACGGCTGGCGATACGATTTCGACGATTCCAGTTTTCAGCCCACCGAACCCATTCCGACCTGGCTCGAGCCACTCCGCGACAAAGCGTCAGCGCTCGCCGGAGCTGAAATCGCCCACGCCCTGATCGCTCGCTACGATCCGGGCGCTGGAATCGGCTGGCACAAGGATCGGGGCGTGTTCGATCGCGTGGTCGGAATCTCGCTGCTCTCGCCTGCGGTTCTGCGCTTTCGGCAGCGCACGCCTTCAGGGTTCAGCCGCTTCAACCTGCCCGTCGAACCGCGGTCCGCCTATCTTCTGTCCGGCGAAGCGCGTTACGAGTGGGAGCATCGGATCGTGCCGGGCGAGGAGCTTCGCTTCTCGGTCACCTTCCGGACCATGTCCGACATCGGCCGCAGGAAAGCGGCCGATCCTCAGCGCAGTTCATAACCTGCGAGGCACTCCGCGACCCAGCGTGCCGCGGTCAGGGCGCTGAGGTCGGTCGGGTCGAGAGGCGGGTCCCATTCGGTAAGGTCGATGACGCGCACTTTCCGGTGAGATGCCAGATAACGGACCGCCTTGAAGAAGTCCGAGACCGCCATTCCGCCCGGGCGGGCTCCGGGTGCTCCGGGCAGGTGAGAGCGGTCGATCACGTCGATGTCGCAGTCGACAAGAATCGCTTCGCAATACTCCACATGGGCAAGAGCGCGCTCGATCGCACGTGCGATCCCGTTCAGGCCGACCTCGCCGATGGTGATGACGAGGTTTCCTGAAGCGACCGCGTCGTCGTGCATCTTCTTGCTGTTCGCAAAGCTTGCGAGACCGATCTGCGCGATGTTCGCTCCGGGCAGCCCGTCGTTGATGAGCGCGCGCACCGGGTTCCCGTTGCTCAGGCCCTCGTTGGTGTCGCGCATGTCGAAATGCGCATCGAGGGTGATCAGTCCGACCTTCTCCAGAGGGAGGCCGAGCCCGAGTACGCCCGGCCGGGTCACGGCATTGTTGCCGCCAACGAGCAGGGTGAGATCATGAAGCGACGCACTGAACTGAACGGCATCGCGGATTGGGCCGGTCGCCTGCTCGATCGACTGGCCAGCGATCTCCACATCGCCGCGGTCGGCTAC
>DASSFK010000354.1:0-2536 GCA_035694565.1 Sphingomicrobium sp. | reverse complement strand
ATCGTTGTTGGCGAAGTCCGAAAGCAGCCGAGTGTAGCTGTTGAAGTCGAAGTCGTTGACCGCCTGGCGAAGCTTCTTGTCCAGTTCCGCGACCAGGTGGAGCATGTACAATTCGAGTTCCGGCATCGCCTCGATGCCGACCTTTTCCTCCTCGCTGAAATCGGCGAGCGCGCCGAGCAGATAGCGGAAGGTATTGCGGAGCTTGCGGTACTGGTCGGCGACGCCGGCGAGGATTTCCTTGCCGATCCGGTGGTCCTCGGTGAAGTCGACCGACAGCGCCCACAGCCGAAGGATGTCGGCGCCATGCTCCTTCATCAGGTCGAGCGGGTTGACCGTATTGCCGAGGCTCTTCGACATCTTGAGACCCTTGGCGTCCATCGTGAAGCCATGGGTGAGGACGGCGTTGAACGGCGCCCGGCCGCGCGTTCCGCAGCTTTCGAGAAGCGACGACTGGAACCAGCCGCGGTGCTGGTCGGAGCCTTCCAGATAGAGGTCCGCGGGCCAGCGCTGGTCGGGCCAGCGGCCGCTTTCCAGGACGAAGGCGTGGGTTGATCCGCTGTCGAACCAGACATCGAGAATGTCGGTGACCATCTCGTAATCGTCGGGGTTGCGGTTGCCGAGGAAGGCGGCGGCGTTCTCGATATCCCAGGCATCGACGCCCTGCTCGCGGATGGCGGCGATGATGCGCTGGTTGACCTCATGGTCGACGAGCGGCTGGCCGGTCTTGCGATCGACGAAAAGCGCGATCGGAACGCCCCAGGCGCGCTGGCGGCTGAGCACCCAGTCGGGGCGCTGCTCGACCATCGAGCCGATGCGGTTGCAGCCCTTTTCGGGGACGAACCGCGTCTGGGCAATGGCATTCATCGCGAGCTCGCGCAGCGACGGGCTGCGATCGTCGCATAGCTCGTTGACCTCTCCGCCCTCATTTTCCCAGCGCTGCTCGGCGCGGGTGATCGGCGAGAATTGCGCCAGCGGCCGGTCCATCGCCACGAACCATTGCGGCGTGCAGCGATAGATGACCTTGGCTTTCGACCGCCACGAATGCGGGTAGCTGTGGAGGAAGTCCGCGCTTGCCGCGAGCAGGGCGCCGGCTTCGCGCAGGTCCGAGCAGATCGGCCCATCGGGCGCATTGAACTTGTTGTTGATGACGCTGCCCTGCCCGCCGAGCCACAGCCAGTCGGGCCGGTAGAAGCCCGCGGCGTCGACCGCGAACACCGGGTCTATGCCGTTCGCCTTGCACAGCTCGAAATCGTCTTCGCCATGGTCGGGCGCCATGTGGACGAGGCCGGTGCCCTGGTCGGTGGTGACGAAGTCGCCCGCAAGGAAAGGCCGCGGCTTGGCGAAGAACCCGCCGAGCTCCGCCATCGGATGCATCGCCACTGCACCCGCGAGCTTCTCACCAGCAATCTCGGTAATTTTGCTGCTTGGCGCGTAACCCACACGTTGGCCGAACGCACCCATCAACTCTTTCGCGACGAAGTACCGCGCAGGCGCAACTTCGTCCTCGATGAGAACGTAAGTAATCGCAGGATTGTAGGCGATCCCTTGGTTCACCGGAATCGTCCAAGGCGTGGTCGTCCAGATGACGGCCTTCACCAAATCACTTGAGCGCTCATTCGGACCAAGCTCAGGCGCATTCGGCCAACTCGTGACGAGAAACGCCACGTCGATCTGCGTCGAGGTGATGTCCTCATATTCGATCTCGGCCTCGGCCAGCGCGGTCTTCTCGACCGGCGACCACATCACCGGCTTGGCGCCGCGATAGATCTGGCCGCTCTCGGCGAACTTCATCAGCTCGGCGACAATCGTTGCTTCCGCCTGGAAGTCCATCGTCAGGTAGGGATGATCCCAGTCTCCGCCGATCCCGAGCCGCTTCAGCTGCTCGCGCTGGGTGTCGACCCAATGCTGGGCATAGGCTCGGCACTCGGCCCGGAATTCCTTGACCGGAACCTCGTCCTTGTTGAGCTTCTTCTTCCGGTACTGCTCCTCGACCTTCCACTCGATCGGCAGGCCGTGGCAGTCCCAGCCGGGAACGTAAGGCGCGTCCTTCCCCAGGAGCGTCTGGGTGCGGACTACCATGTCCTTCAGGATGTGATTGAGCGCATGACCGATGTGCATGTCGCCATTGGCGTAAGGCGGGCCATCGTGAAGGATGAACTTCTCGCGGCCGGCGCGGCTCTGGCGGACTTGGCTGTAGATGTCGCCGTCGAGCCAGCGGGCGAGAATCGCCGGCTCCTTCTGCGGAAGCCCGGCTTTCATCGGAAAGTCGGTCTTCGGAAGGAAGACGGTCGGGCGATAATCCCGAGCCAGTTCGGTCGCGGTCGCGTCGGTATTTGGGCTGTCGGCCATTGGGCGCGGCTCTAGCGGCGGAGTCCTAGAATGCAAACCGCCGCTAGTTCGTGGCTTCGCGCCGGCGCTTCAACCCCGCCTCCGCCGCATCCTGCTGTTCCTGGGTCCGGATGTCGCGGTTCGAGCGAAGCGCCGGGCCCACCGTCCAGATGTCGTCGACCCAGACATAGCCCTTGAACGTGGACGG
>DASSFK010000353.1:0-4326 GCA_035694565.1 Sphingomicrobium sp. | reverse complement strand
GACCGCGATCGAGCCGCGGCGACGGAAGAAGATGACGAGGATGGCAAGACCGATGGCGGCCTCGGCTGCGGCGACGGTCAGGACGAACATCGCCATCACCTGCCCGACGAGGTCGCCGAGATAGGCGCTGAACGCGACCAGATTGATGTTCACCGCGAGCAGGATGAGCTCGATCGCCATCAGGATCAGGATGACGTTGCGGCGATTGAGGAAGATGCCGAGCACGCCCAGCACGAACAAGACGGCTGCAACGCCGAGGAAATGGTAGAGCGTGATCACAGCGTCATACCTTCCCCGACTTCCGGATTCTCGAGCTTGACCGCGTCTTCCGGGCGGCGATCGACCTGCTTTGAGACTTTCTGGCCGCGAACGTCGCCGCGGCTGCGATGCGTCAGAACAATTGCCCCGATCATCGCCACGAGAAGGATCAGGCCGGCGATCTCGAATGGATACAGGAAGCGGGTGTAAAGCACCTGGCCTAGGCTCACGATGTTGGGCTGGGTTGCTTGTTGCGCGGTTGCCGCACTCAGGACCGGTCCAGCCTGCCAGGCACGGACCGCGAAGAACATTTCCGCGAACAGGACGGCGGCGATGATCAGTCCGAACGGAAGATTCTTTGTGAAACCCGACCGCAGCTCAGCGAAGTCGATGTCCAACATCATGACGACGAACAGGAACAAGACCGCGACCGCGCCGACGTAGACGATGACCAGCAGCATCGCGATGAACTCGGCGCCGACGAGCAGCATTAGACCCGCCGCGTTGAAGAACGCGAGGATCAGCCAGAGCACGCTGTGCACCGGGTTGCGCGCGAAGATCACGCAAACCGCCGAGGCGAGCATGACCGTTGCGAAGAGGTAAAAGGAAAGGAGTGCGATCAAGTCTTGGACCCTGTTGCGGCGCGCTTATCGGTAGGGGGCATCGGCGGCAAGATTGGCTGCAATCGCCCGTTCCCACCGGTCACCATTGGCGAGCAGTTTTGCCTTGTCGTAGAGCAATTCTTCTCGCGTCTCGGTCGCAAACTCGAGGTTCGGCCCTTCGACGATGGCGTCCACCGGGCATGCCTCCTGGCACAACCCGCAATAGATGCACTTCACCATGTCGATGTCATAGCGCGTGGTTCGGCGGCTTCCGTCCTCGCGTGGTTCAGCCTCGATGGTGATCGCAAGCGCCGGGCACACCGCTTCGCACAGCTTGCATGCGATGCAGCGCTCTTCGCCATTCGGATAACGGCGCAGCGCATGCTCGCCGCGGAAGCGGGGGCTCTGCGGCGCCTTTTCATACGGATAGTTGATCGTCGCCTTGGGCTTGAAGAAATACTTCAGCGTGAGGGCGTGTGCCTTCACGAACTCCCAGAGGGTGAAAGCCTTGATGGTGCGCGCGATCATGCGGCGCCTCCGTAGCGGGAGAACATGAGCCAGCCCGAAATGATGACAACGAAGAAAATGCTGAGCGGAAGGAAGATCTTCCAGCCGAGCCGCATGAGCTGGTCGTAGCGGTACCTCGGCACCGTCGCCTTCACCCAGCTGAAGACGAAGAAGAAGAAGCCCATCTTCAGGAACAGCCAGAACAAGCCCGTCAGCTCCGGCGTGAAGAAGAAAGTGTAAAGCGGCTTCCAGTTCACCGGCGGAAGCCAGCCACCCCAGAACAGGATGGCGTTGAGCGCGCACATCAAGATGACATTGCCGTACTCGCCGAGCCAGAAGAGCGCGAAGCTCATCGAACTATATTCAGTCTGGTGGCCGGCAACGAGCTCGCTCTCCGCCTCCACCAGATCGAAGGGCGTGCGGAAGGTTTCGGCCATCGAGCTGATCAGGAAAACGATCGCCATCGGGAACAGCAAAGGATTGAACCCATAGCCGTTGAGCCAGCCGAACAGCTTGTGGCCCTGCTGCGCCATCACGATCCCGCTCAGGTTGAACGTGTTCGCGTAAAGCACGACGCAGATCAGGACGAACCCGATCGACACCTCGTAGCTGACCATCTGCGCGGCTGCTCGAAGCGCCGAGAAGAACGGATATTTCGAGTTCGATGCCCAGCCCGCGACGATCACTCCGTAAACGCCCAGTGACGAGGCGGCGAGGACGTAGAGCAGTCCGACATTGATGTTGGCAAGGACGACTCCCGGCGCGAACGGTATCACCGCCCAGACGATCAGCGCGGTCGTGAACGTCACGATCGGCGCGATAAGGAACAGCCCGCGGTTCGCGCCGGACGGGATGATCGTTTCCTTGAGAAAGACCTTCAGGCCGTCGGCGAAGCTCTGCAGCAACCCCCACGGACCAACGACATTTGGACCTCGTCGAAGCGCGATGGCTGCCCAGATCTTGCGGTCGGCATAAATGATCATCGCCACCGCGAGCATGAGAGGAAGCGCGATCACCAGGATGCCGATGATCGTGGCGATCAGCCACGACCATTCGTAGCTGATCCCCCAGGATTGGAACCAGGCGGTCACTCGGCAGCCTCCTGGACCGAACGGCCGTGGATCAGCTCTTCCGAACATGAATGCATGGTCGGGCTGGAGCGGGTGATCGCGTTGGTCAGGTAGAAATCGCGGACTGCGTAGCCGACCGCGCCTTCGGCCTTCGAATCCAGCTTCGGCGGCGACCAGTCAAAGGCGATGAGGCCGCTTGCTCCAAGCTGCGGATATTCCTCGATCATCTTCGCTCGAAGCTGGTCGAAGCGGTCGAACGGCAGCGGCGAACCGAGCAAGTCGGAGACTGCCCGGAAGATCGTCCAGTCCTCGCGGGCCTCGCCCGGAGCGAAGGCCGCACGCTCGCTGCGCTGAACGCGGCCCTCGGTGTTCACGTAGGTGCCGTGCTTCTCGGCATAAGCGGCGCCAGGGAGCACGAGGTCGGCCTGCCGGGCACCATTGTCGCCGTGGTGGCCGATGTAGACCTTGAAGCTGCCCGCGAAGCGCTTCGGGTCGACCTCGTCGGCGCCGAGCAGGAGAACGACCTCCGGCTTGGCATCCTCGAGATCAGCGATGCCGCCCTTCTGCGCGTAGCCGAGGATCAGGCCCGCCATCCGCGAGGCGCTCGTGTGGAGAACGTTGAAACCGTTCCAGCCATCGCGAACAAGGTTGAGCGGCTTGATCAACGCCAGCGCTGCACCCAGCGCATTGGCCGCCAATGCGCCCGCACCGACGATGACCGCCGGACGCTGTGCGTTGGCGAAAGCCCCGGCGACGTCCTTCGGCAACGTACCGAGAAGCTTCAGGTCGTTGCCAATCCAGCTGACCCGCATGCCAAGGTCGGTCTCAGGCCCGATGCCGAACACTTTGGCGCCCTTGCGCTGAGCCTTGCGGAGCCGCGTATTGACCAGCGGCGCCTCCCAGCGCGGGTTCGAGCCGACGAGAAGAACGACATCCGCGTCCTCAATCCCGGCGATGGTCGAGTTGAAATTGACTGCCGAGAGGCTCGATGCGTCATATGTCAGGCCCGTCTGACGGCCTTCCAACAGCGACGAGCCCTGCGCCTGAAGCAGTTTCCTCGCGGCATACATCGTCTCGGCGTCAAGCAGGTCACCTGCGATCGCCGCGACGCTCGCGCCCGACTTCTTCAGCTTCTTGGCGAACAGGTCGAGCGCCTCACCCCAGCTTGCTCCGCGAAGCTTGCCCTTCTCGCGGACCCAAGGCCGATCGAGGCGATTGCGGACGAGCGCGTCGACATGGTGGCGCGTTTTGTCGCTGATCCACTCCTCGTTGACGTCGTCATTGACCCGCGGAAGGATACGCATGACCTGGCGCTGGCGGACGTCGAAGCGGATGTTCGATCCGACCGCGTCCATGACATCGATGCCCGGCACCCGCCTGAGCTCCCACGAACGGCTCTCGAACGACTGCGGCCGCTGCAAAAGCGCGCCGACCGGACAGACATCGGCGAGGTTGCCCGCCATTTCGGTCGTGACCGCCTTTTCGAGGTAGGACGTGATCTGGCTGTCCTCGCCACGATAGAGCATTCCGAGCTCTGGAACGCCTGCAACCTCCTCGGAGAAGCGGATACAGCGCGTGCACTGGATGCAGCGGGTCATCGCGGTCTTGATGACCGGGCCCATGTACTTGTCGTCGACCGCGCGCTTGTTCTCCTCGAACCGGGAAAACGGACGGCCATAGGCCATCGCCTGGTCCTGAAGGTCGCACTCACCGCCCTGGTCGCAGATCGGACAGTCGAGCGGGTGGTTGATGAGCAGGAACTCCATCACGCCTTCCCGCGCCTTCTTCACCATCGCAGTGTCGGTGCGGATCGCCTGCCCGTCGGCGGCGGGCAATGCGCAGCTCGCCTGTGGCTTGGGAGGCCCCGGAGCGACTTCAACAAGGCACAT
>DASSFK010000352.1:0-2710 GCA_035694565.1 Sphingomicrobium sp. | reverse complement strand
TGAAAGTAATCGTAGAGCTGGCGCGCCATCGTCTTGCTGATTCCGGGAGCGCGCTCGAGATCCTCCAACGCCGCGCCCTTCACTGCACGTGCCGTGCCGAAGTGCATCAGCAGGGCGCGCTTACGGCTTGGGCCGATGCCGGGGACGTCGTCCAGCGTGGACGTGGTCAGGCTCTTCGCGCGCTTCGCCCGATGCGTGCCGATGGCGAAGCGATGGGCCTCGTCGCGAAGCCGCTGAAGGTAGAAGAGCAAGGCCGAGTTCGGGGGAAGGGTGATTTCACGACCACCCGGGAAGTGAAAGACCTCGCGACCCTCGCGGCCGTGATGCGGACCCTTGGCAACACCAACGACCGGAACGTCGTGGACGCCAGCGTCCTCCATGACTTCGCAGACTGCGGAAAGTTGACCCTTGCCACCGTCGATCAGGACCAGGTCGGGCCACTCGCCGCTCTGGCGATCGGGATCGTCCTTTTCCAGCCGCGCGAAGCGGCGCTCAAGCACCTCGCGCATCATTGCAAAGTCGTCGCCCGGATTCGTTTCCGGGCGCTTGATGTTGAACTTGCGATAGCTGTTCTTGCGGAAACCCTCAGGCCCGGCGACGATCATCGCGCCGGTCGCGTTCGTGCCCATGATGTGGCTGTTGTCGTAGACCTCGATACGCTTCGGCACGTCGGACAGCTCGAACGTGTCGGCCAGGTCGCGCAAGACCTTGCCCTGCGTAGTCGTCTCCGCGAGGCGACGGTCGAGCGCCTCTTCCGCGTTGCGGCGGGCCTGGTCGAGAAGCTTCTTGCGGTCGCCGCGCTTGGGGACTTCGATCGCGACCCGGCGGCCTGCCCGCTCGGACAGTGCCTCTTCCAGCACCTCGTTCTCGGGGAGCTCGCGGTCCACGAGAACGCGCTTCGGCGGTGGCATGTCCTCGTAGAACTGGACAAGGAAGCTCGACATCACTTCGGCTTCCGGGACATCGCTGGTGTGCGCCGGAAAGAAGGCGCGATGTCCCCAATTCTGCCCGCCGCGGATGAAGAAGCCCTGGATCGACACTGTGCCGGCCTTGCAGGCCAGCGCGAACACGTCGGCATCACCGAGGCCCTCGGCATGCACAGTCTGTGATCCCTGAATGTAGGTCAGTGCGCGCAGCCGGTCACGATAGACGGCGGCGAGTTCGTAATCCTGCTTCTCGGCGGCAATCGCCATCTGCTTCGAAAGCCGCGCCTGCACGCCGGTGGATTTGCCCGAGAGGAAGTTCTTCGCGTCCTCGACCAGCTCGTCATAGTCCGCCTCGCTGATCCGGCCGACGCACGGAGCCGAGCAGCGCTTGATTTGGTACAGCAGACACGGCCGCGAGCGGTTCTCGAAATAGCTGTCCGAGCAACTCCTCAGCAGGAACAGCTTCTGAAGCGCGTTGAGCGTGCGGGTGACCGATCCGGCGCTGGCGAATGGCCCGAAATACTGACCCTTGGCCCGCCGCGCGCCGCGATGCTTCTGCACGCGCGGGAAGGCGTGATCCTCGCGCAGCAGGATGAAGGGGAAGCTTTTGTCGTCGCGAAGGAGGACGTTGTAGGCGGGCCGGAAACGCTTGATCAGCTGCGCTTCCAGCAACAGCGCCTCGGCCTCGGTGCGAGTCGTGACGATGGTCATCGACCGTGTCTGCGCGACCATTCGCTGGAGCCGCTTCGGCAGGCGCGCAACCTGTGTGTAGTTGGTCACCCGGTTCTTCAGGGCCCGCGCCTTGCCGACGTAGAGCACGTCTCCGCGCGCATCCTGCATCCGGTAAACCCCGGGACGGACCGGGAGGGTCTTCAGCACCTCGCGGACCGCGGCGACTCCCTTCTCGAGGTCCGGCTGTTCAGTGCCGCGGACGGCGAAAGTCGCCTGCTCCTCGTTGAAGCGCTCCGCTGCTCCAGGCTGTTCGGGACGGTCGGCTTTACTCACCAAGGCGAGATAGGCGCTGACTTCCGCTTACGCGAGAGGGTCAGGCGGCGACCCTTGCCTCCGCCTCTTGCTCATCGGCAAGCATCCATTCGACCGCTGCGCGCGCATGTATCGCCGTCGTGTCGTAGACCGGGAGCACATTGGCTCGGGTGTCGACGGCGAGCACAAGCTCGGTGCAGCCGAGGACGACGGACTGGACCTTCTGCTTCGCAAGTTCGGTGATGAGCGTCTTCAGCTTGCGCTGGCTGTCGCGGACGACATGGCCACGAGCCAGTTCTTCGAAGATGATCCGGTCGATTTCGGTGATCCAGTACGGATCAATCGAGACCAGGTTGATGCCGCGCGCCTCCAGTCGGCCGCGTACGTGCGGCTCGGTCATGGTGAAGCGGGTGCCGAGGAGCGCAACTCGGCCGATGCGGTCGGCCGCCAGCTTGTCACCGGCGGCATCGCCGATGTGCAACACGGGCACGTCGATGTTTGCCGTGACGGCGTCGTAAACCTTGTGCGTCGTGTTGCACGCCATCAGCACGCCTTCCGCTCCCGCGGCCTGAAGGCGCTGTGCAGCGTCGATGTTGAGCTTGGCGACCCCATCCCAGTCGTTCGCGTCCTCGAGCGCGATCAGGTCAGCAAAGTCGACACTTTCGATCGTCAGCTTCGCGCTGTGGAATCCGCCAAGCCTTTGCGTGACGCCCCGGTTGATGTGTTCGTAATAAAGCGCGGTCGACGTCCAGCTCGTCCCGCCGATGATTCCAAGCTTGCGCAAGGCCGCCTGCCCCTTC
>DASSFK010000351.1:0-4352 GCA_035694565.1 Sphingomicrobium sp. | reverse complement strand
CGGCCGTTGATCGTGCCGGAGCCCGTGACCACGCCGTCGCCCGGGATCGTCTGCGTCTCCATGCCGAAGTCGACGCAATTGTGCTCGACGTACATGTCATATTCTTCGAAGCTGCCCTCATCGAGAAGTACGCTGAGCCGTTCGCGGGCGGTCAGCCGGCCCTTGGCATGCTGGGCTGCAACTCGCTTCTCGCCGCCGCCCATTTGAGCCGCCGAGCGGCGCGTCTCGAGTTCTTCGATGGTCGTGGCCAAGACCGTTTCTCCTTGGCACCGCTCCCTTCCACGGTGACCGTGCAGGGTCAATGGACCGAGGGTAGTTCCGGATGTGTATCGTTCCGTTTCTGCGGTTCGGCGCTAGCGACTCGCGGCTTGGCGCATGTTGCGCTGCAACATCGGTCAATTTCGACTAACTTCTATCAGAATTCCGGAACCGTAACCGCTACACCGCCGTTGGACAGACAAGTATCAACAAACAGGAGGTTACACTCGAAATGCTGACCAGCGCCGGGATTCCTGTAGCGTCTGAAGCCGACCCTTCGGCGCCCTATCCTGCACGTCCAACATTGTTTTGTTTTTCGCACCTGCGATGGGACTTCGTGTTCCAGCGTCCACAGCATCTCATGAGCCGCTTCGCGCGCGAGATGTCGGTCGTTTTCTGGGAAGAGCCGAAGGACATCGAGCCTCGCGAAACCGCATTCCTGAAGGTCCGGCAGGCCGAAGATTTCTCGAACGTGCGGGTGGTGACGCCCCACCTTCCCAAGGGGCTGGATGAAGCGGGGCGCAATGAAGCGCTGCAACGCCTTCTGGACGCCCACGTCGCCGTCTACGCAGGGCCCCTGATCAGTTGGTATTACACGCCGATGATGCTGCCCTTCTCGCGGCATCTCGATGCCAGCGTCGTCGTCTACGACTGCATGGACGAGCTTTCCAAGTTCCGGTTCGCACCGGAAAAGCTGCTCGACCTGGAACAGGAACTGATCGACCGGGCCGACCTCGTGTTCACCGGAGGCTCAAGCCTCTACGAAGCCAAGAAGGGCCGGCACAACAGTGTCCACTGCTTCCCGTCGTCGGTGGATCGCGCCCACTTCACCAAGGCTCGCCGAGAGCTCGAGCAGCCTTTTGACCAGGCTGAGCTCGGGCATCCGCGCCTCGGCTTCTACGGTGTCATTGACGAACGCTTCGACATCGACCTGCTTCGTGAGGCCGCCGACATGCGGCCGGACTGGACGTTCGTGATGGTCGGGCCGGTGGTGAAGATTGGCGAGGACGAACTGCCGCGCGCCGCGAACATCCATTACCTCGGCGGCAAGACCTACGAGCAGCTTCCGGCCTATTTGTCGGGCTGGGACGTGGCGCTGATGCCGTTCGCAATGAACGAGTCGACGCAGTTCATCTCGCCAACCAAGACGCCGGAATATCTCGCCGGCGGCAAGCCGGTGGTTTCGACCCCGGTTCGCGACGTTGTCCGAAGCTATGGCCACCTGCAGGGCGTTCACATCGCGCACGACGCTGACGGCTTCGTCCGTTGCTGCGAAAAGGCGCTCGAACAGTCTCGCCGGGGCGGCGACTGGCTTGCTGAAGCGGACCTGCTGCTTTCCGCGACGAGTTGGGACACGGTCCAGGCGCGAATGTCGGGCCTGATTGCCGAGGTCCTTGGTGAACGCACGGGTGAGGAGGCGCCGGCTCTGCTGGTGGCGGCCGAATGAACGCCTTCTCCTTCACTCCACCCGGCCAGTCCGCGAAATACGATTACCTGATCGTCGGAGCCGGTTTTGCCGGCTCCGTTCTTGCTGAGCGTCTGGCAAGTCAGCATGGCGCGCGGATCCTGCTCATCGATCGCCGTCCGCATATCGGCGGCAATGCCTATGACGAGAAGGACAATGCCGGAATCCTGTATCACAAGTACGGGCCGCACATCTTTCACACCAATAGTGAGCAGGTGTGGGAATATCTTTCGCAGTTCACAAAGTGGCGGCCGTATGAGCACCGGGTCCAAGCGCACGTCCGCGGCAAACTTGTACCCATTCCGATCAATCGGACGACGCTCAACGAGCTGTTCGATCTGGACCTGAAGACCGACGAAGAGGCGGCCGAATATCTCGCAAGCCGGGCTGAGCCGATCGACGAGATCACGACGTCCGAAGATGTGGTCGTCAACGCGGTTGGGCAGGAGCTCTACGAGCTGTTCTTCCGCGGCTACACGCGCAAGCAGTGGGGCCTCGATCCGTCCGAGCTCGACAAGCAGGTCACGTCTCGCATCCCGACGCGCACGAATACGGACGATCGCTATTTCAGCGATACCTACCAAGCCATCCCGCTCGAGGGTTACACGAAGATGTTCGAGCGGATGCTCGATCACCCCTTAATCGAGAAGAAGCTCGGGGCCGACTTCCGCGACTTCAAGGACCGCGCGTTCGAAATCGCCGATCACATCATCTTCACCGGACCGGTCGACGAATATTTCGACTTCCGTTTCGGCAAGCTCCCGTACCGGAGCCTGAAGTTCGACCACCAGACGCTGAATCAGGAGTGGTTCCAGCCGGTGGCCGTCGTGAACTATCCAAATGAGGACGTGCCGTTCACCCGCATCAGCGAGTACAAGCACCTCACGGGCCAGGAAGCACCGGTGACGACGATCACCTACGAATATCCGTCGGCGGACGGCGATCCCTATTACCCGATCCCTCGGCCCGAGAACCAGGAGCTGTACAAGAAGTACGAGGCGCTTGCGGACGAAACTCCGAACGTGACCTTCGTCGGGCGCCTGGCGACCTATCGCTATTACAATATGGACCAGATCGTCGGTCAGGCGCTGGCCACGTTCCGGCGAATGAATGAGAAGAGCGACAGGGAGCGGCCGCCAGGGGTAGCGGTCGAAGCAGCTTAGTGAGCAAACGACCGCCGCTTGAATTATGGGGCGGTGTCGAATGCAGTCTCGTCAGGATCGGTGACGATTTCCGGAACCAGCTAATCGAAACCGGCCACTTTGCGAGACTGCAGGACATCGATGCCATCGCCGAGCTTGGCGTGAAGGCGGTCCGCTATCCGATTCTCTGGGAGACGGTTGCGCCGGAAAGCCCGCACGAGCTCGATTTTTCATGGCATGACGAGCGGCTGGAGCGGCTGCGCGAGCGGGGAATCAAGGTCATCGCCGGGCTCGTGCACCACGGATCGGGGCCGCGTTTCACCCAGCTCCTCGATCCAAAGTGGCCGGACCTGCTGGCGGACTACGCAAGGCGGGTCGCCGAGCGATATCCGTGGATTGATACTTGGACGCCGGTCAACGAGCCATTCACGACCGCTCGATTCTCCTGTCTCTACGGTCACTGGCATCCGCATCTTAAGGACATCAACGCGGCCTTTCGGGCCACGGCAAACCAGTGCCTGGCGACGCTTCGCGCCATGCGGGCGATCCGACAGGTCAGTCCTTCGTCACAGCTCTTGGCAACCGAGGACGTGGGGAAGACCTTCTCCACCGATGCGCTGGCGTACCAGGCGGAGCACAACAACCAGCGTCGCTGGCTGACTTTCGACCTGTTGTTTGGCCGAATGGTCGAGGGGCATCCGCTTTACCGATGGCTGCGCGAGCACGTGGCTGAGGAGTGCCTCGACGAGCTTGCTACTTGCGAGGGACGCCCGGACATCATCGGTTTCGACTATTACCTGACCAGCGACCGCTTCCTGGACCATCGCGTGGAGCGCTATCCGGGGGTGGAAGTCGGTTCGAACGGTCGCGACCGCTTCGTCGATCTCGAGGCTGTCCGGGTCGACAGGATGCGACCGGTCGCGACGCCTTCGGACAGGATTCGCGAAATCTGGGATCGTTATCGCACCCCGCTCGCGATCACCGAAGTTCACCACGGCTGCACCAGGGAGGAGCAGGTTCGCTGGCTGCACGAGATGTGGACGACCGCCGAGCGGGAGCGGGATCGGGGAGTCGACATCCGCGCGGTCACTCTCTGGGCCTTGTTCGGTCTCGTCGACTGGCGCTCGCTGCTCACTCGGCGCGAAGGAATCTACGACGTCGGAGCGTTTGACACGCGATCGGAAACGCCTCGACCGACCTTGTTCGCAAAGGCAGCCGCAAAACTCGGCCGCGGCGAACGTCTGCAGCACCCGCTGCTCGACCTGCCGGGCTGGTGGAGACGGCCCGGACGGACTCATGCGCGTCGCCGGTTCGCGACACTTCCGAAGAGCGCGGCCAACGCCCGACCAATCCTGATCACCGGCGCCACCGGCACTTTGGGGCAAGCCTTCGGCCGGCTCTGCGCGCATCGTGGACTTGCCTATGTGCTGACCGACCGCCGGGACCTCGACATTTGCAACGAGGCCTCGATTGCCGCCGCGATCGAC
>DASSFK010000350.1:0-24564 GCA_035694565.1 Sphingomicrobium sp. | reverse complement strand
ACCTCAACCGAACCCGCCAGATCCCCGACAAGGACGTCGCGCTCGCCGAGCGCCGAGACCGCCTTTCCCACGACTCTGGCGGGTGCTTTCAGAGGAATAGATTTGACGAGATCGGCACCGAATACGAGCGTGCTGTTGTTTCCGGTGTCGAGCCAGGCTTCGTACGTCTTCCCGGCGATGCTGATTTCCACGGCCGGAATATTGTCGTTGTAGGCATGCCCCTGCCCCGGTGGCACGAAACCGCTGTCCTTTGGAATGATCCTCAAACGGTTTTGGCCCGCCTCGACCACGACGTAGCGGTCGCCAAAACTATAGGGACCGAAGATCCCGACCTCGTCTCCGGAGCGATAGTCGAGCAATCGAACGATTTTGGTATCGAGCAACACCTTACTGAGCCGCGAGTCTGGCGTCGCCGCCGTTGGCACGTCGAGCGCCTTGCCGCTTGCTCCGTCGACGAGGTTGAAACGTCCGACAATTTTGAGCCCGGCGCGGGTGGCCAACACGGCATCGAGGATGTTCTCGTCGGTACCCGTGTCAAAGACCACGGGCATCGGCGCGCTGTCGCCGATCGTCAGCATCGCTATCGGCCGGGTCGTCGATACGTACAGCGGCACGATCTCGCTCGGTTTCGGAGCGGCGAATGCCGGCACTGCATTCGTGCTGGCGAGGATCGAAAGGCAGAACCACAGCCGAAGAACGCTCATCGTGTCCTCCGCATTTGCAGTGCTTGCTCCATGAGCGTCTGCTAACAATGGTAATGTCCGCTTTCCACCCATTGCGGGCTTTCGAGAACAATTACATGCAGCAGCGCCCAGGAAAATTCGCATGGCCGGAGATGTGGAGAGCTTTAGGGATGGGCTCGACGTTCAGTTGCTCGATACGGTCGACGCCATCCGGGCCATCATCGCGGCCTCTCACTCCGGTCTGACGGAGCGCATCAAATGGAATGCGCCGAGCTTTGCGATTGGCGGCGATGACCGGATAACACTTGGCCTGGAGCGCAAGGGGGGCGTCAGGGTGGTCGTGCATCGCGGCACCAAACCCAAAACACTCGGCGGCTTCGGTTTTGACGACAAGGATGGCTTGGCCAGATGGCCCGCGCCCGATCGAGGCGTTGTCGTATTTCAGGACAAGGCCGACGTTGAGCAGCGCGCGGAAGCGTTGCGTGACTTATGTACTCGCTGGCTTGCGGCGACCAGCTAGCGTCCGCTTCCCACCCGTTCCGGACATTGACGCACACTTGCTCGACACGGGCGGGTTATACCTGACAAGTTTCTACGTAATTTCAGCAGCTTGCCGGATACCGCCGGCGCGCTCATCGTACCCTCACGCCAAAGGTGTCGCATCCCCTGTTTCCGATGCTTTCGGCGATTGACGGAAGTACCGAGACTTCCAGTCAACGGAGGGCCCGCACATTCCAGAACCCGTGCGGGTCTTCTGCGATTTTGACGTCCGCTGGAGTCGTTCCACCTGTCGGCGAAAGGAAAACCGATGACGGACGACGATCGGCAGAAACCCCGTTCCAATGCAGAGCTGGAACAGGAAATCCGCAGAAATCGTCGCTTCACCGAACGGGAAGCGATCGCACGGCTGGCCGGACCCGGCGCCATGAAAGGTGCGTCGCCGGTTTCCCGTCTGGAGCAAGCAGAGACGGAAATTGGAACTTGGCTCGGCCGTCATCTTGCCGATACGGCAGGGGTGCTGCGCGTTGTGCTGCACCGCCAGCTCAGGGGCAGCGAATTGTTGCTCGACAATCTGGACAAGCCGCTGATTGCCCTGGCCGGCTACTGCCAGCACGTTCTATCGTCCGACCATCTTCTCCAGGAGATCGTGCGCGAGGCCGACGTCGAATGGGGGCAACGGATGGATGAGCGTCCCCATTTCGAGAAGGCTGGCTCGCCGCCGCATCCCGATGACCCCTACACGATCGAGTCTGTCCGGCGCGTGATGACCGAGGCCGTGGAAGAGCTGGCCAATTCGTAGCAGCGACGTACCGGTGTCCGTCCTTCACCCATCGCCGCCGCTGTCGACCCATTGCGGACACCGGCGGCTCGTCGTCAAAAGATCGTCCGAGGCCAGTCTGGCCAGTTCACTCTTGTTCAGGGTGACCGCCCGGTCGCTGCGGAAGAATGACGATCAGCCCAAGAATGATGATTGCGAGGATGGCCGACGCGATCGGGCGGCTTAGCTCGAGCCCTCCTTTGTCGAGCGGCTTGTCCAGATAATCCCCGACGGTCGCTCCGAGCGGGCGCGTGAGGATGAAGGCGGCCCAGAACAGCATGACCCTGTTGATGCTCGTAGCGAAATAGAGAATGCCAAGGACGATGAGGGCGGCGCCGAACACCAATGCTCCGCCCGAATAGCCGAGGCCCGCGTCCGCGATCCAGTCGCCGAGCGCCGTCCCGAGGGTTTGCGAGAAGGTGATGGTGACCCAGTAAAAGGCTTCCTCCCTCGGCCCGGAGACCGAATTGACGTCGACGGTCCCAAGCGTCCGGTACCAGACGAAGAGGGAAAGAAGGACACAGCTCAGGAGCAGGAGCGAGCCGCCGGTGTACCCGATGCCGAGCGACCGGTCGGCGAAGTCGGCAAGGGTCGTTCCGCAGGTCGTCGAAGCGATGATCGTCGCCCAGTAGAGCCATGGGTTGAACGTGCGGGCACGGATCTGGACGAGGACGAGTCCAAGGAGGAGCACACCGAAGATCGCGGTTCCGATCAGGTAGCCATATGGCATTGGATGCGGCGTCGTTTCGCCAAGCCAGGTCATGGTGACGGTGTCGCCGCCGGTCTCTCCGAGCGTCGTCGCGAGGATCTTGATGATCCAGAACCCGAGCGTGACAGCCGGGACCTTGCTGAGTGCGTCCTGCTTGGCAGATTGCCGGATCATTCTACTTGCTCCGCTTCCATGTCGGCGGGGAGTTCAATCGTTGCCGAAAGCTGACGTAACGGGACCGGCCGAGTGTTCGCTTGCCACCCAAAGCGGACATTAGAACTAACCCCGCGGTCATTCTTTGACTGGATCCCTCAAGCGATAGCCGATCGCCGGCTCGGTCTTCAGGATTTCCGGTCGGCTTGGATCGGCTTCGATCTTCATTCGCAGTCCGCGCGCGGTAACGCGGAGATATTCGACGTGGCCCTCATGGGCCTGGCCCCAAACCTCGCGAAGGATCTGGCTGTGAGTTAGGACTCGCCCAGGATACTTCGCCAGCTCGGCCAAGAGCGCGTATTCCTTCGGTGTCAGATGCACGTCAGCTCCACCTCGCCGTACGCGCCGCGCCAGCAAATCAATTTCAAGGTCGCCGAGCTTGATCGGCTCGTTTCCGTTCAGATTCAGGTGCTGCCGGAGCGCCCGTCGAAGCCGCGCGAGAACTTCGTCCGTGTCGAACGGCTTGGTAACGTAATCGTCCGCGCCGAGATCGAGGGCCGCGACTTTCTCCTGCGTCGCTTCGCGCGCGGAAATGACCAGCAGCGCCGCACCCGTCTTTGCGATCAGCGGGACGAGCTCCAGGCCTTCGCGGTCGGGCAGGCCCAGGTCGAGGAGCACGGCATCCGGATGGTCGATCGACAATGACGAAAGCGCCTCTCTGCCATTGCTTGCTTCGACGACGGAATAGTCGGCCCGCTCGAGCGCAACCCTGAGCAACCGCCGGATCGCGGGTTCGTCGTCGACCACGACCACCTTGTGCTTGCTCATTCGGCCATCGCCGCCTCGCGAACGAGCACCTGTTCCGGGAATCGAATCATGAATCTGGCGCCCGACGAGTCCTCATTGTTGCGGGCGGCAATTTCCAGCCCCATCGCTTCGATGAAACCTTTTACAATGGCCAGCCCGAGCCCCGTTCCACCCTTGCGATCCGAGCCTTCAATCCGGACGAAGGTCTCGAACACGCGATCTTCCATGCCCGGCGGCAGCCCTGCCCCTTTATCAATGATCGACAAGATCATGCCATTGCTCTCGCGGTACGCTTCGATCGTGATCCCTGCCTTCGGATCCGAATATTTCGCCGCGTTTTCGAGCAGGTTGACGAGACATTGGTGAAAGAGCTGCGGATCGAGACGGACGAGCGGCAGGTCCGGCGCGATCTCGAACTTGACGGGATGGTCCGCGAGCTCCTGCCGCAAATCGTCGGCCGCGCTCGCCACCGCTTCGGTAAGGTCGACTGGCTCCAGCATCAGCTGGATTCCGCCGGCTTCTATCCGGACCATGTCGAGCATGTTGCTAACAAAGCGGCTAAGCCGTTCGCTCTGGCTTTCTATCTCGCCAAGCAACTTCGGGTCGGCGGCCTTCGCTTTCTTCAGCTCGTTCACGGCGGCGATGATCGTGGTCAAGGGTGTGCGCAAGTCGTGGCTTACCGACGAGAGGAGCGCCCCGCGTAATCGGTCGCGCTCGCGCAGCTGTACGACGGACGTCAGGTCCTCGGCGAGCTCGATGCGTTCCAACGCAAGCGCGGCCTGGTCAATGAAACTCATCAGGAACGGCAGTCGGTCTGTCCGGACCGGTTCGCTCCCGTCGGTCTTCGCGATTCCGAGCACTCCAATGGCGCGTCCACTGGAAAGCAAAGGCTGGAAGAGCCATTCCGACGCAGTGAGTGTCGATGATCCGCGCCCGGCGACCTGCTTGTGATCGACCGACCATTCGGCGGCCGCAGTGTCGATGGGACCGCGCGTCGCGTCGGGTGGAACTGCGGATGCAAGCTCCAGTCCGGATTGCTCGGAGGGAAGCAGGAATAGAGCGTTGACGTCGAACTGTCGCGACACCTCGCCGCACAAGGTCTGGCCCAGCTCATGAGTGGTGGCGACACGGGAAAGGGTCCGAGCGAAGCTTGCGAGGGCCGCATTCTGGCCCGAGCTGCGTTCGGCGAGATTGGCCTGCACACGCACGCGTGCGGCGAACTGGCTGGTCACGATTGCGACGATGATGAAGACGAAGACGGTGAGGACGTTCTCGGGATCCTGGATCGTGAACGTGTAGACCGGTTCGAGGAAAAAGAAGTTGTACGCGAGCGCCGACAGGATACCCGTGAACACTCCGGTCCTGAGGCCGTACAGGCTCGCCGCCGCAAGCACCGGAACAAGGTAGACCAAGGCGACATTCGTCAGTCCCCCGAACGAATGCACTCCGACCGCGACCGCCGTGAAAAGGGCGACCAGCACGATCGAAACGGCATATCCGATGGGGTTGCCCCAGCTTCCGCGCCGCCTCCTTTCCGGCGAGATCCGGTCAACCAGCCCTTCCACATGCGGAAGCACGTGGACGGCGACGCCCGGGGTCTCGCGAACCAGCCGATCGACGACAGAGCCATGCCTGAGCTCGAACCAGCGCGAACGGACTGACTTGCCGATGACGAGCTGCGTTGCGCGCATTTCCTCGATGGCCAGCTTGAGGCCGTCGACGACATTGGCGGCGGGAATGCTGGCGACGGTCGCGCCGAGCTGAGACGCAAGCCGCATTCCCTCAGCCAGGATCTCTCGATCCTGCTCGGTGAAGTTCAGCGATCGCGGAGTCTCAACGTAAACGGCCGACCAGGGCGCATTCTGAGCGTCGGCGAGGCGCTTGGCGGCCCGGATCAGATACATCGAGCCTGAAAGCTCGCTGACCGCAACAACGATCCGCTCTCCGGCGGCCCACGTTCCGGCAAGCGCGTGCGCACGCAGATAGTCGAGCATCTGAGTATCGACCGCCTGAGCGGCGCGGCGCAAAGCAAGCTCACGAAGCGCGGACAGGTTCGACTTGGAAAAAAAGTGACCGAGCGCCCGCGTCGCTTCCTGCGGGATGTAGACCTTTCCCTCCTTGAGACGCTCGATCAGCTCGTCCGGAGGAATGTCGACGACCTCGATGTCGGCCGTTTCGAGAATGCTGTCCGGAACGGTCTCGCGGACGCGCACCCGAGTGAAAGACGCGACGACGTCGTTAAGGCTTTCGAGATGCTGGACGTTGAGGGTTGAATAGACATCGATCCCGGCGGCAAGCAGCTCCTCAACGTCCTGCCATCGCTTCGGATGCCGGCACCCGGGCGCGTTGGTGTGGGCGAGTTCGTCGACTAGAACGAGTTGCGGATGGCGCTCGAGAATTGCGTCGACGTCCATCTCGCTCAGCGCGCGGCCTTGATAATCGACCGTCCGCCGCGGGACGATTTCGAAATCTTTGGTGAGCGCTTCGGTCTCGACCCGCCCGTGCGTCTCCACGATGCCTAGAACCACGTCTGTGCTGGCGCGCTTGCGGGCTCCGCCCTCGGTCAGCATCTCGTAGGTCTTGCCCACTCCGGGCGCCGCACCGAGGAAGACCTTCAAACGGCCGCGGCCCTCCCGCGCGGCTTCGCGCAAGAGGGCCTCGGGAGAGGGTCTGTCGCTATCGGAGCGCGAAATCACCTCTCGGGCTTTGCTCCCAAGGCGTCGAGTTGTCGATTGAGAAGCAGGACGTTGACGTGCGGCTCTCCGAGAATGCCGAAGGTTCCCGGAACTACGGCGCGCTCGACAAGGGCACGAACTTCCGGCTCGGGCAGCCCGCGGGCCTTCGCTACCCGTGCCACCTGATCAAGAGCGTTGGCAGGCGAGACGTCCGGATCGAGGCCGGAACCCGAAGCCGTCACCGCATCGGCCGGGACAGCGCCCGTTACGCCTTCGGCATGCTCCTGGTCCACGCGTTCGTTGATCTTGTCCGCAAGATCCTTCGATGTCGGACCAAGGTTCGAACCCGAGGATCCGGCGGCGTTATAACCGTCACCGGCGGCCGACGCGCGTGGGTGGAAATATTCCGGTCTGGCGAAATTCTGGCCGATCAATTCCGACCCGATCACGCGGCCCCCGTCGCGGATGAGGCTGCCGTTAGCCTGCCCTGGAAAGACCAGCTGCGCGATACCGGTGATGGCCAGCGGATAGACCAGGCCCGTAATCACCGTGAAGAGGAGCAGGAGAATGATCGCGGGGCGAAGTGCGGATTTGATGTCGGTACCCATGGTTTACGTCCTCAGGCGAGACCGAGGCCAGTCACGGCCACGTCGATGAGCTTGATGCCGATGAACGGCGCGACGATTCCGCCAAGGCCGTAGATGGCGAGGTTGCGGCGCAGAATCTCGCCGGCCGGAGCGGGACGATATTTCACGCCCTTGAGCGCAAGCGGGACAAGCGCCGGGATGATCAGCGCATTGAAGATGATCGCAGACAGGATTGCGCTGTTCGAACTCTGCAGGCCCATGACGTTGAGCACGGCGAGGCTCGGATAGAGCACGACGAAGATGGCCGGGATGATCGCGAAATATTTGGCGACGTCGTTGGCGACCGAAAAGGTGGTGAGCGCGCCGCGCGTCATCAGCAGCTGCTTGCCGAGCCCGACCACTTCGATGAGCTTGGTCGGGTCGCTGTCGAGGTCGACCATGTTGCCTGCCTCGCGCGCCGCCTGCGTGCCCGTGTTCATCGTCAGGCCGACATCCGCTTGCGCCAGTGCCGGCGCGTCGTTCGTGCCGTCGCCGCACATGGCGATGAGCTTGCCGCCGGTCTGCTCTTTCCTGATGAGAGCAAGCTTATCCTCGGGCGTTGCCTCGGCGAGGAAGTCATCGATCCCGGCTTCGGCAGCGATGGAGCCTGCAGTCATCGGATTGTCGCCGGTAATCATGACTGTGCGGATGCCCATCCGCCGCAACTCGGCGAAGCGCTCACGCATGCCGGACTTCAATATGTCCTTGAGGTGGAGCACGCCGAGGAGGCGTCCGTTGCGAGCGACCGCTAGCGGCGTGCCCCCGGAGCGGGCGATTTCCTCCGTGATCGATCGCATCTGAGCCGCCGCGGGGGACGCCGGGTTAGCTGCGACCGCACGCAGGATGGAGTCGACCGCTCCTTTCTGAATCAGGGTATCGTCGAACTTCACACCCGAAAGACGGGTCTGCGCCGAGAAAGGGATGATCTCCGCCCGATCCGGCATGCCGTTTCCGGAAACGCCGTACTTCTCGCGGGCGAGTGCGACGATGGAACGGCCCTCGGGCGTCTCGTCCGCCAGGCTCGCCAAATAGGCAGCCTCGGCCAGCTCGGCCTCTGATGCTCCGCCCAGCGGCCGGAATTCCGTCGCGTGGCGGTCGCCGATGGTGACGGTGCCGGTCTTGTCGAGCAGAATCACGTCAATGTCGCCCGCAGCTTCGACCGCGCGGCCCGACTTGGCGAGCACGTTGAACCGCACCAGCCGGTCCATGCCCGCGATTCCGATCGCCGAAAGGAGCGCGGCGATGGTCGTGGGGATAAGCGTAATGAGGAGCGCGGCGAGCAAGGGCACCGGAATTTCGCCGCCCGCATAGTTGGCGAAACCGGGGATGCTCGCGACTGCGATCAGGAAAATGATCGTGAGGCCGACGAGCAGAATCGTAAGAGCGATTTCGTTCGGTGTCTTCTGCCGTTCGGCGCCCTCGACGAGCGCGATCATCCGGTCGAGGAAGCCCTGTCCGGGCTCCTGGGTCACCCTCACGCGAATCCAGTCGGAAATGACTCGTGTGCCCGCCGTTACCGCTGAACGGTCGCCACCGGCCTCGCGGATCACCGGCGCGGATTCGCCGGTGATCGCGGCTTCGTTGACCGAAGCGACACCTTCGGCCACTTCACCGTCGGCTGGGATGAGGTCGTTTGTTTCGACGAAGACGATATCGCCGGCCCGTAGCTGGGACGCGGGCACTTCCTCAGTCTTCCCGTTCCTGACGCGTTTTGCGGTGAGCTGCGCCTTCGTATCGCGGAGCGACGCCGCCTGTGCCTTGCCGCGGCCTTCGGCAAGCGCCTCGGCGAAATTGCCGAACAGCACCGTCAGCCAGAGCCAGACGACAAGCTGAATCTGGAAACCAATTGGAGCAGCCCAGGCGCCGGCGACCATCAGGATCGTCAGCAGCAGGGCAACAACGCCGGTCGTGAACATGACCGGGTTCTTGATCAGCTGCCGCGGATCGAGCTTCCGGAAGCTCTCGCCGACGGCGGGGCCGATCAGTTCCCGGCTGAAGATCGAAAGCTGTTTACGTTCGTGACGGGACATCTGTTTCGCGTCCTTAGAAAAGCTGGCCGTGGATCATCGCGAGCTGGTCCGCCGCGGGACCGAGCGCGAGCGCGGGAAGGAAGGTGAGGCCGCCGAGGATCAGGATCAGGCCAACGAGCAGGCCGACCCAAAGTCCTCCGGTCGTCGGGAAGGAACCGGCGCCTTCAAAATGGGTCTTCTTCGCCGCGAGCGATCCCGCAATCGCGAGAGCCGGAATGATCATGAAGAAGCGGCCGACGAACATCGCGATTCCGAGCGTCGATGCCCAGAACGGGTTCGATGCGGTCAGTCCGGCAAAGGCCGATCCATTGTTCGCCGTCGCCGACGTGTAGGCATAGAGAATCTCACCCGTGCCGTGCGGCCCGTGATTGAGTAGCCCTTCGAGGCCCTGCGGCATGACCGAAGCGAGCGCGGTGAACCCGAGAATCATCAGTGGAAGCACGGCGATCGCGAGAACGGCGAGCTTCACCTCGCGGCTCTCGATCTTCTTGCCCACATATTCGGGAGTCCGCCCGACCATCAGGCCCGCGACGAAAATCGACAGGATCGCGAACAGCAGGAAGCCATAGAGACCCGCGCCGACGCCGCCGATGACGATTTCGCCAAGCTCCATGTTGAACATGGGGACGAACCCGCCGATCGGAGTGAAGCTGTCGTGCATCGCGTTCACCGCGCCGCACGAGGCGGCCGTGGTGACGGTTGCGAACAGAGCGGAGGCGGCCGTGCCGAAGCGCACTTCCTTGCCTTCCATGTTGCCCATGGAGGGGTCGACGCCGAGAGCGTGATGGATCGGGTTGCCGGCGCTTTCGGCAATGTAAGCCGAGCTCACGCCCAAGGTGAAAATGATCAGCATGGCCGCGAGGATCGCCCAGCCTTGCTTCGTGTTTCCGACTGCCTTGCCGAAGGTCCAGGTAAGCCCGGCGCCGAGCGCGAAGATCGACAGCATCTGGATGAAGTTGGAAATGTCGCCGGGATTCTCGAAGGGATGGGCCGCGTTGACGTTGAAGAAGCCGCCGCCGTTCGTTCCGAGCATCTTGGGCGCCATTTGGGATGCGACCGGACCGAGCGAGATGATTTGCTTCGCCCCCTCGAGGGTCGTCGCTTCGACCGAACCGGCGAGGGTCTGTGGAATTCCGAGGGCGACCAGCACCAATGCGAAGACAACGCAGATCGGAAGCAGCAGGTAGAGCGTTACCTTCGTCATGTCGGCCCAGAAGTTCCCGATGGTCTTCGATTCCCGGCGCGCGAAACCGCGGATCAGGGCGAAGGCGATTGCGATGCCGGTCGCCGCGGAAAGGAAGTTGTGAACGGCAAGCGCGGCCATCTGGGTGAGGTTCGACATCGTCGATTCACCGCCGTAGCTCTGCCAGTTGGTGTTGGTGATGAAGCTGATCGCGGTGTTCATCGCCACCGGCGCTCCGACAGCGCCGAAGCCCTGCGGATTGAGCGGGAGCACGCCCTGCAGGCGCGCGATTGCATAGGTCAGGAAGATGCCGGCGGCGCTGAACAGAAGCACGGCGATCGCGTAGCCGCGCCAGCCCTGCTCCTTCTCAGGATCGACTCCGCCCGCACGGTACAGCAGCCGCTCGACCGGCCCCAGGAATCCGAGGAATCTCGGTGTCCGTCCCTCATAGATTGCGAAGAGCCAGCCACCGAACGGCTTTGCCATTGCGACCGTGAGCGCGATGAAGACCGCGATCAGGATCCATCCGTGAATGGTCGTATTTGCCACGTGATGCTCCGTTCAGAAGCGCTCGGGCCGCGCGAGCACGGCCACCAGGTAGATGAGGAGAAAAAAAGCGGTCAGGCCGCCGAGCCAGAGCTCCAGGTTCATGGCCTGGGCTCCTGCTGCCCGTCGCCGAGCAACCACACGTAAAGGATACCGAGCACGGTCAGCACAAGTGCGAGCGCGAGCCAGATGAGGTCTTCCACTGCAAGCCTCCGATCAGAAGATGATGCCGGCTTCGACCAGCCCGCGAAGCTGCGAGCTCTTGTCAAAGTCGCGTCCAAGACCAGAGCCGTCGACGACGTCGTGGGCCTTCACGTACGAGCCCTCGGCCCGAGCGAAGAAGATGCCTTTCTGCCAGGTCGGCGTCACGGTCAGCGACCAGGCGCCGCTGCCGGGTCCGTAGATCAGGCTGGGCGCGCCGTTCGCAACGGAGCCGCTTGAGTCGATGTATTCGGCGCGCGCCGCGAGCGAGAACTGGTCGTTGAAGCTGTACTTGCCGAGCACCGCGGCTCCGTAAGTCGACGCGCTGTGCCCGATCCCCAGGCTGTCGTCCTTCGGCACATGGCCGACCTGGCCATAGGCCTGAAGGGTCCACGGACCGTCGTTGTGCGTCCAGCTCAGGAAATAGAGCTGGCCGTTGTTGAGCACGGTCGGCGTTGCAAAAGTCGATTTGCTGGTGCTGCCGACATTCGCCGATGCACCGAGCGTGACACTGTCCTTCGACGAAACCGCGTAGCTGACCACGCCCGACAGCCAGTTGTACTTGTTCGAATAGAAGCCGTCGTTGAGAGAGAACGAGGCGCTGAACTTGCCGCTCGAGAAATTCGCCTGGACGCCGCGATTGACGGTGCTCGTCTGATTGAACAGCAGGCCGCGCTGGATGTTGAAATTCTGGAAGGTGAAGGCGTTCTCGGCGCCTTGCAGCGTGAAGAGCTTGCCGACCTGCACGTTGAAATTCGAGCTGGGGACGATCTTCACATAAGCGACTGGAACGATGCCGTATGTATCGGCGACATAATTGGCCGCCTTGAAATACGGCGTTCCGAGCGACGCTATCGAATAGCCCCCGGCCTGCACGTAGAACTGGATCGGACCGCTGACGCTCTGCGCGATCAGCTGGCCGTTGCTGAGGTCGAAACGCGTGTCCTTGTCGCCCGGGAAATGGTTGTTCTGGGCCAGACCGATGCCGCTGATGACCCCCGATATGTAGACCTTGCCGAGGGCGCCGACGTCGACGTCCAGCGGATCCGTATTCAGGTGCAGCGGACCAGTCATCGACGGGCCGAGCGCAGGGGCTGGAGCCTCCTCCGCAGCGGGCAGGCTTCCCGGCGCCGGGGTCTCCTGCGCGTTTGCGGACGAAAACGGAAAGGCGGCCGCGAGCAACAAGGCGGCAAGCGGCCGGCCGATGCCGTGTCCGCCATCACGATCGGCGGCGGGTCGCGGATGCCGGCAACCTTCCGTTCCGATTGGATGAATGAATTTCACGTTCGAGTTCTCCGAACCGACAGGTTCATATCGGAACGGCGCTCAAGTAGGCGGCCTGGGCGTTACGGTGCCATGCCAAGGACGTGAGCAAACCGTAAGGATTGCATAAGAATTGCGGCCTCAACCCGCATTATCTTGGGCCTATTGGAAGCCGCGATGCGCTGAGGCGGATGGCAGTGGCAGGGTCATTTTTTGAAAAAACGCACTTTTGGAAGGGCGCGAGCACGCTCGAGGGGTTGCGAACTCCTCGCTCGATGTCCTCTTTTCCACCGATTGCGGACACAATGGAGGACTTCTCTTCGCGCCTGCCTCGTCAGCCGCTATGCTTAGAGAAAGCACGGAGGGTTTATGCGCCGGTTCATAGAAGGTCGCTATCGCACGGAAGCATCGGAGCACCGCCCGGCCCGCGCTTACGTGATCGACGGCGCAAAGGCCTACTTCGTTACCGAGGAGGCCTACCGGGCCAAGGAATTCCGGCCACCGTTCGAGACGCTTCCGACCGAGGACGAATATCATGCCTAGGTCCTCTCGCGTCGGAATCCTGTCCAAAGGTCTTCCGAGGCCGCGGGATCAGCAAAGGAATTTTCCAGCCGCTTAGCGGAAGGCGGAGGGCCGGGTTGGGGTCCTGTCCCCGCCCTGCCTGCTGCCGCGCTATACCCCTGTTGTCGCAAAGGTGTGCCCATCCGGATCGAGGTCGCGAAGGTCGCGCCCTCGGGTCTCTTTCCCGAACATCGCAACCAAGACCAGCGCCCCGACCGTCGGCACGAAAATCAGGATCGAGACCACGTCGAGGGGCGGGACGAGGGCAAGGATGGCGAGGGACTGCGCAAACATGCCGCCAGCCTTCGTGCAAGCCGCAACCGTGCCGGTCGTGCGGCCCCGGATGCGAAGCGGAAAGCTCTCGGCCGCGTAGGGCAGAAGCATCGCAATCAGGCCATTCGTTCCGACGATGAGGAGCGCCACCGGCAGAACCGGGCTAGATAGCATTCGAAGCTCGAGCCCCAGCACGCCGATGAGGCCGAGGAGAGTCACCACGATGGCGCTTACCACGGACCATTTCGTGCTCAGCCGGCTGTAGACATACGCTGCGAGGAAGACCGTCGGGAAAGCGATCAGAGCGGACTCGGCCAGCAGTTTGCTGGTCAACTCCATGCTGTAGCCCCTGGATACGAGGTCGGTCGGGAGCCACAGGAGGAGACCGAAATTGACCAGGCCGTAGCAAATTGCCGCCAGGCTGAGGGCGATCAGCTTCCCGAAGAATGCGCGCCCTGTCAGGGCCACGGATGGCCCCTTGGCAATGGCGACCAATTCTGCTGCGCGAGCCGACCTTGCCTCAGCGCCGAACCGTTCCATGACCTGCCGGGCCTCTTCACGACGGCCCCGCGCAAGCAGGAATTTTGCGGATTCCGGTATCAGCGCGCCAAGCAGGACCAGGGAGAGTCCGGTCGGAAGGTTAAGCAGCCAGAGAATTCGCCAGCCGAAGAAGGGCTGAAGAAGCGCCGAAAATCCGCTCGCCGCAAAGTAACCTCCGACGGCACCCAGGCCGCCCACCAAGACCAGGCTCCAGCCGCGGTGCTTGCTCGGCATCATCTCCGCCAGAAGGGCGTAGGTGACGGGCAGCATGCCGCCCGCGGCCGCGCCCATCATGAAGCACATCCCGACGTTCCACGCGATCGACGGCATGGCCCCGCAGATCGACGTCCCAACAAACATCACGGCCGACAGAAGGATCGAGGCTTTCCTGCCGTAAATGTCGGCGATGTATCCCCAGACGATCGACCCGACGACGGTACCGCAAAGCGCAAAAAAGGGTACGAGCGAGGCCGTCGCCTTTGTCACCTGATACTCGCGGATCATGCCGGGGATCGTGAAGCCGAGGCTCGCCGGTTTCATGATGTCGATGACGAGAGCGATCACGAGCACTCCCATCAGGACCCAGTGAGCCTTCGAGAGCGGAGCATCCTCCGGCGGAGAAACAACGATCTCCTGCGACGCGGATAGGATCCCTGCGACGTTCCTCGGCAGCAGCCCGTACGCGGCAACCGCTACGCCGCCGACGATGAGTACCATCCCGGCGACCATGTCCATGCCCATCGGCATTCCGACGAGCATGAAATGCATGCTCCGACCCATCCAGAACATCGGAGCATGCATGAGCACTCCGACCGTTACGGCGACGACGCCGGCCACGAAGGCCAGCAGACCCTGACGATCCCTCAGTGTGCTCGATTGCAACCCATTGCCCCAATGTATGACTGTGCTTCGAGCGCATAGGTGAGGTTAATTGCAACGGAAAGTGCGTACCTCCGAATGTCCAAAGCAGATGTCTGCTTTCGACCCATTGCAGACATTAGGGAATACACCCGATGGCCTTCGCAGAGCGCGGGCCTGACAGTCCTTGGTGCGCTTCGGAGTCGCAGCCTGACGACCATCTTGGTCCATAGCCTTCTTCTCGGCCTGCGGCGGAGAGCAGTTGAGGAGCTCCCTCATGGCGACGACCATTGATGCTAACCGCAGCCGGACCAGTTCTGGCGGTCCAAAGACACTCGACACGCGGATCGGTCCGCTTCAGTTCACCCACGATTTTGCCAACGGCTATCCGACGCCCGACACGCTGGAGAAGCTGTTCGATGAGCGCGATTTCCAGCGCGCTTGTCAGGCCTACCTCTGGGGACTGCCCCTCGTCGGTTTCGCGCAAATGCAGCATAGCGCGGCGGCGGAGCTGGGGGCCGCCAACGGCCAGATCGTGGCCTTCCTCAGCTACACCGACAAGCTCGGCATACTGACGCCCAATGCGACCACCCCCTATTATATTGGCTTCGTCGATCTCGCCCAGTCCGGGCCGATGGTCGTCGAGCTGCCGCCAAGCGGCATCCGTGCTGGGCTGGTGAACATATGGCAGGCGGGGATGGAAGGCTGCGCGCCGGGCGGCAAATATCTCATCCTCGGCCCCGGACAGGAGCAATCCGGCGACGTTTCGGGCTTTGAAATCCTGAGGTCGTCGAGTTTGGGCTTCATGATCGGTGTGCGCATTACAGTCACCGATGCTGCCGAAGTACAGCAGGTCCTGTCACAGTTGCGCGTCTATCCGTTCGGGACGCGGGACGCTCCCTCGCCGTCAGAGGTAATGAAAGCGGCAGACCGACCGTGGAGCGGCATACCTCCTCGCGGCCTCGCCTACTGGCAGCGGCTCAACGACATCGTGCAGCGTGAAACGCTGGGCGAGCGCGACCAATTTTTTCTCGAAATGCTCAGGCCCTTGGGGATCGAAAAAGGCAAGGCGTTCGCGCCGGACTTGCGGCAGAAGAAGCTACTCGAACAGGGCGCATTGGTCGGCGAGGCGATGGCGAAGGCCAACACCTACGATCGCCGCTTCGCGAGCGTGAAATATCGCGACGGTGCGCGCTGGGATCATGCGCTGAATCTCAATGCTGACGACGCCGCCGAATATTGGACCCGCCTCGATGAGCGAGCATCCTGGTTCTACGAGGCCTATTCGGCGGCAGCGGATATGTCGCCGAACAAGCCTGGACCATCCTCAAGTTATCTCGGTGCCTATCGCGACAGAGGCGGTGACTGGTTCGATGGCGGGCGCACCTACCGCCTGTGCGTGCCACCCGAGGCGCCCGCGAACCTCTTCTGGTCGGTTACCCTTTACGACCTAAACACCCGCTCCCTGATTTTGAACGATCAGAATATCGCCGACCGCTCGTCGCGGATGGACCTCAAGGAAAACGACGACGGCTCGGTCGACATTTATTGTGGGCCGAACGCGCCGGAAGGGTTCGAACAGAACTGGATTCCGACAGTGCCCGGCAAGGGCTGGTTCGCCTATTTCCGCTTCTACGAACCGACCGAAACCTATTTCGACGCGAGCTGGCCACTGCCCGATTTCGAGCGGGTGGACTGAGCAAAGGAGAGCAATTGTGCCTGACAGTGACACGCTCGAACGCCCCGCTGCGGCCGACACGATCTCTTTCTTCACTGCCGCCCAACTCGCCGAGCGGGCCACCTATCGACGCGCGGTGGAGGCGGTGATCTGGGGGATGCCTGCGGTCAATTTCGACCTGATGCTTCAATCGTTCATCCGTGCTGGCGGCGGACCTAATCAAGTTCCATTCTGGTCCCGCCTTTTGGACAGCCACAACCAGACCCTCACTCCCAATCCCGACACCATCTATTTCAACCCGTTCTTCGACACGAAACTGGCAGGTCCGATGGTGCTAGAGATTCCGCCCGCCGACGGGGGATCGATTACCGGAAGCATCGATGATTGTTGGCAGAACGCGCTCGAAGACGTGGGTCCGGCTGGCGTCGACAAGGGTGCTGGCGGGAAATATCTGATCTTGCCGCCTGATCAACGAGATGCCGTCCCGGAAGGCTATATCGCCGTCCCTTGCGATACATACCAAGGGTTCGTGATCCTTCGTTCGAACGTGAAAAGTGGTAACGACGAAGATGTTTCGACCGCAGTCGACTACGGGAAACGGATCCGCTTCTATCCGTTATCGCAGGCCACCAATCCGCCGGAAACGCGCTTCGTCGATCTGGCAGGTGTGAACTACGACGGCACGATCCACTACGATGCGAGTTTCTTCCGCTCGCTCGCGCGGATGGTGGACCATGAGCCATGGCTGACGCGCGACAAGGCGATGATCGATCCCCTGCGGTGGCTGGGCATTTCTAAGGGCAAGCTGTTCGAGCCGGCGCCCGAGGTCGAGAAGCAGTTGGATGAGGCGGCACGCGAGGCGCACGCTTTCCTCGACCTTCATTACGAAGATGTGTTCGATCCGCCCTTCTATCCGGGCGGTCGTTGGGCGCTACCTGCCAATCCGGAGGTCGCGGAAGGTTTGCCCACCTTCTTCTCGGCGCCCGACGCCTATCCCACCGATGGCCGTGGCGTCACCTATTCCATGGCCTATTTCAGCGCGAAGCATATTGGCGCCGGTCAATATTATCTGATGAGCATCCGCGACCGCGCCGGGAATCCGTTCGAAGGCGACGCGACGTATCGACTGCATGTGCCACCCGATGCACCCATCAGGCTTTACTGGTCCGCCACTGCTTATGATCGGGAAACGCACGCGCTGATTCGCGAGGTGCCGCGCGCAAGTCGCGCCTCGAACAGCCCCGGACTCAAGGCAAATCCCGACGGATCCGTTGACCTGTGGTTCGCATCAAAGTCGCCCGAGGGAAACGAAGGCAATTGGGTGCCGACACGCGCCGGTCGTGGTTTCGAAGTGCTGTTTCGAATTTACGGGCCGGAGAAGGCCTTCTTCGATAAAAGCTGGGTGCTGCCTGACATTGAAAAGGTTTGAGGGCGTCCGACTGACCTAATGGCAGCTTTCCACCCATTGCGGACACTAGCTGCGCGGAGGATTGCCGGTTAGGTTCTGACATCCGGGGGGTTGCGCATGATGTTTTTGTCAGTTTTGTTGGCGGCGGCCATCTCGGCCCAATCTGCACCCTTGGCCTCAACGGAAATGCTCGGCATCGATGTGCCTGATGAGTTCCAGATTGGGCATCACCAGCGGAACGAAACAGTCGAAATCATCGAACTCGTAGAACCACCGGAAACGGTCGATACGTGGTCCAAGCTTATCACGAGCCTCATGTTTTTCGACGCGGCACAAACCGGTCTCGATGCCTTTTACGCTCAGTGGCGTGACGGCCTCCGCGATAGCTGTTCCGGCATGAAGGACCAGGCCGTTCACGGAAGTGTCGATGGGCATCCGGCCATCCGCGCCACGCTTTCGTGCCCGAAAAATCCGAAAACCGGAAAGCCGGAGAACCTGAGCGCGTTCCTTGTGCAGGGCGACGTGAACTTGATGATGGCACAAGTGGCATTTCGCCATGCTGTGACCCCGCCGGACACCGCCTTAGCAGAGCGCGTCAAGGGGTCGCTAAAGGTGTGTGGCCAACGAACGCTTGAGACCTGTTCGGCGCGAAAAGCGACAGGGTTCGTAGCGGCCCCATGACATTCGCTAATGTCCGCTTTCCACCCATTGCTGGCGGAAGACTTAGCTTGATCAACTCCCAGCCACCCGCGCAACCTTGTGCCGAGAAAACTTGCGCCCTAGTCTTACTTTGAAACGGGGGGGGAGTTCATGAAAATCGTAAGTAGTGCTTTGGTTGGCGCGTTGCTCACATTCGCCTTCATGGGGCCTGCATTTGGTGAGCCAAGCTCAACAAAGAGCGTCCAGCTAAGCAAGGTGGTTGTCGACACGGAATCCAACGAACTCGTTGCTCGCGTGAAGGGAGGAACGCTTTGCGTCTTTCCAAGCGACGTGAAGGTTCCGAAGGAGAAGAAGACGCAGGACTATGAGCGATTCGACAATTTGTTCACTCAACAGCTGAAACTGACGGGTTTGAAAGTAGTCAGCACATCCAACGACATGTTCGAGGGCGAAGATGAATCGAAAAAGGGCGATTATCTTGTCGGAGTCATCATGCGGCCCACGACCTACAATCTCTGCTCCTCGGTTAACGGTGAGAAGGGCAAAATCGCAGTCAACGCCGAGTGGAAGATTTACGACCGCGCGGCGGGCAAGGTAGTCGAGACAGTTATGACCAGCGGTGAAGGCGTGCAGGACAAGTTCGCAATCGACGGTGAAAAGCAGATGCTGAACAGCGCCTTCAGGTCCAACGTAGATGCATTGCTAGCGAAGGGTCTGCTTCAAAAGTACGCCCAGCTAGCGGCTGCCCAGTAGGCGTCTCCCGGGAAGCCATGGCCTCGCGCCAATGGCAGCTTTCGACCCATTGCGGACATTAGGCTCAGATGCGACGAAGGCGGCATGGGTTTGAAGGTTGTCGCTGCCGCAGCAATCTTACTGACAGCCTGTTCGGCGTCCGAGAGGCCCGAACATGAGGCGCTCATGGACCAGATCGAAAAGCAGGTGAGACTGCCAATTAGTACCCGACCGCTGACTGAATACGCTCGCTATTACACGTCTGAACGAAATGGTCGGGGCTTCGCGATTTACACAACTTTCAGGGAGCCGAAATTCGACACGTTGAACTTGGAGATGGGAAAGCGACGGTGGGTGAGCGATCCCGGTCGCATGCCCAGTATTTCCGACGGCGGTTGTGGGGTTATCGAGATCGAGTTCAATTCATCAACCGGGATGGTCGAGCGGACTGAATGTAACGGTAAAGCCTAGTGTCCGCTTTCCACCCATACCGGCCATTGGCCGAGTGTCCGCTTTCGACCCATTGCGAACGCGGGCCCCGAAGACATCTATTCCCTGCTAGCAGCCTATTAACGAGCGTTGTGACTGTCGAAAATCAGTTAAGCAGGCGTTCGAAGACGCGGCGCAATCGTTCCAACGAAAGCGCGTTTTCCATGGGCAGCGTATCCGCCATCCATGAATGCTGAATGATAACCGCGCATATTCGGCGCGATGCCAGTCCAAGCTCGGTCCTTTGCGAACTTGAGGCATTTTCGGCTGCGGCCGCAATCTCACGCGCATCCCTTTCGCTGGCCGCTTCCCCCAAAAAAACTAGGAGCGATTGACCCGAAGACCTCGGCGCGGGATCGGCACGCGGCACTCCATGTATGGCGACACAGCCGGACAAGCTGCGAGCCATTTTCGCAATTGCCGAACCGTCGCAGCCGTCCAGCCACGTCAAGGGGAGATCGCTAGCGAGAGAAATGTCTTCGATTTCGTAGCCGTTATTCTCCAAGGCCACGGCACTTTCGAATGCGATTCTCTCGAGATCCGCTTGAGGTGAGAAGTGCTTGTATCGGGTATCGAATAGCGCCACGCCTTCGGATGTGCGGACTTCTCGATAGCCACATGATTGAGCGAGATCGATCCGCGTGGTCCGCTGCCTCATGAGAGCATCCGCCGTTTTCCGCTCGGCCAATTGTATGGTTCGGCTGACGAGGTCCGCGACAGGTGCTCCGATCCGCTCACCTGCATAGCAAAGCAGACTATTTGTCACGACGAGATCACGCCAATCGACACGCTCAACATCGATCATGGCTATCGAGACGAATGCCGGCTCAATCTGCTTGGCTTCGCTGCCGCGAAGAACTGCGAGAACGCGACGCCGGGCGAAAGCAAAAAGCGTGTAGAAGTCGTCCATCGACAGGCTGTCGCGAACCGACTGGCGTTCTGCCTCGCTTAGCACCGCAAAATCCGTGACCACTGGCTCGATCCGACTATCGATGGGAGAATCTACCCAGCGCCAAAGGCGATTTTCGATGCTTGAATAACTTAGATCGGCCAGCGGTGAATTTGGAGCGCCATGCGTTTCCTCGTGGAGCCGCTGTGCCGCGCTCGCTTGCGTCATCTGGGTTCCTATTTCAATCGCGCCAGACGACCGCGTGCCGTTCTTATCCTTAGCCGACACTTGGCGACGGATAAGCTTGCTAAACAGGTTCATCGGCCAAGATTGGCACCGCTAATGTCCGTTTTCCACCCATTGCTGCCATGAGATGATCCGGGCATTCAGTCCGACATGAAATGGCCTCATCGGCTCGGGCTTGTGGTGTTCTCAACCGGTTGGCTCGTGCCTTTCACGTATTCGATCGCGGCGTCCTATAATTTTGTCTGGAGTGTGGTTTGGCCAATGGCCGCTTTCGATGACGCATCGCATGTGAGTTCATTCCACCCATTCCAATGGTCAGCCACACTGCTTTACATCAGCGCCGCCTGGCTCGGAGCGGTCATCACTTTTTGGGTTCTGAAGGCCACAAGTCCTAAGAACTAACGTCAGCTTTCCAGTCATTCCGGCCATTGGCCGAGTGTCCGCTTTCCACCCAATGCGGACATTAGCACTCTGGCCTCCTTGCGCCCTCGGTTCCCCCGCACCATTTCCGCAGCGCGAACCGGAGGAGACGTGAAATGTCCTTTGAACTGCCGGAACCGCTTCCCCGCTACTTTGCCGCGCAGAATGCGCTTGATGCAGATCAGATGACGTCCTGCTTTGCGTCCGACGCCGTGGTTCACGATGAAGGCGGCACTTACATCGGCAGCGAAGCAATCCGGGGCTGGAAAGAGGATACTGTCGCCAAATATGGAATCAGCATCGATCCGCTGGAGGTTACAAAGCAGGACGATCAAACCGTCGTGGTGGCGCGAGTTGCCGGCAACTTCCCTGGCAGCCCCGCAAACCTTACTTACGCATTCAGAATCTCGCCCGACGGGCTGATCCGAACACTCGAAATCAGCTGACGCGGCGCTTCAGAAATCCAGTGTCCGCTTTCCACCCAGCGCGGACATTCGTTGTCGATAATCTGCCTGTTGAAGACGCTCTCGTCAGGACTGAAATTCGGACTTCGGCGTGTTGATAATCTTCGCCAGTGTCGCGGGTACATTGCCGATCGCCTCCGAATAAATGAGCGCGTGCACCGCAAAACCAGTCGCAACCGCGCTGGCCCTGTCAATCTGCTCGATCAGAAAATCCGCCTGCTTGCGGTCGAGACCCTGAGACGCAAGTCGCGTCCCGACGTCGTTTCGCAATTCCTGCCGTTTCGTCCGGATGAAGTCGCCTAGCGCTGGATTCCGGCAGATCTCGGCAGCAATTTCGAGCATCAGCGCGAGCCTTTCACGGTCAACCGTCGCCTCGCCCAGGCGGGCCGTGATCAGCTCGGACAGGTCGCCCGTGCCTGCCGAATGCTCCTCCAGCGCGAGCGCGATCTGGTGCAGCTGCAGCTCGACATCCTCGACGATGATGGCCTTCACCATCTCGGCCTTGGATTCGAAGAAGCGGTAGAGAAGACCGACGCTGACCTGGGCTTCCGCGGCAATCTTGTCGACGGTGGTCACCTGCAGCCCGTGGAGCCGGAAGCTTCGTTTTGCCGCCGCGAGTATTTGCGATCGGCGCACTTCGGGGTCCTCGCGGCGCCGTTTCCTGTCCGTTCGGGCGGTCGTCATCGCCCACATATAGGCGCCGAATCTCACGCACTGCCAAGCTTGAAATGCCTTTCGTTATCCGTTAGTGAGTGAGCGCTCATTCATCTATTGAAGGATCAGCACAATGGCCGGCATATTGTGGTTTCTGGGAATCAGCTTCGGCCTGGCGTGGGGCAGCTGGGAGTTTGCAATCCAGTCCGGTGTCGGCGTCTCCAGCTGGCAGTTCCAGACCTATGCTGTCGTCGGCGGCTTCGCTCCGGCCATTGCCGCCTTCGTCGTGCGCAAATGGATCACGCGCGAGGGCTTTTCCGATGCCCAGCTGGGCATCCCGCGGCAGCACTGGCGATACTTTCTCCTGGCCTGGCTCCTCCCCCTTGCGGTGGTCGGGGCAATTGTCGCTCAAGCCATGCTGTTCGGAATTGGCGACCCCGACTTCACGCTATCACGAGCGGCGGCGGACGGTGTGGCGGGACGCAGCACGGCCGGACTCGATCGGCTGGGCTGGTTGATCGTCCCACAGGTGATGCTGGTCGCGATTGCAGCCACGCCCCTGTTCTTCGGAGAGGAATTCGGCTGGCGCGGCTACCTCCAGGCGCGATTGTACCCGGGCCGGCCAGTCGCCGCCGCGCTGGTTACGGGAATCATCTGGGCCGTCTGGCACTATCCGGTAACCCTGCGGGGATATAATTATCCGGATCACCCGGTCCTGGGCTCCCTGCTGTTCATCCCGATTACCGTGCTACTGTCCTTTTTGTTCGACTGGCTCAGGCGGCGAACCGGCAGCATTTGGACGGCCAGCCTTGCTCATGCCGCCACCAATTCCATCGGCAGCCTCGCCATGTTGTGGTTTGCCGGGACGCCCGGCCCAACCGTCGCGAGCTTTGGCGGACTTCTGGCGATCGGACCGCTGCTCCTGATCTGCCTGCTGGCCTGGCTCAGCGACCGCCGGCGAGCGGGATGCGCCGATCGAACCGGCGACGTGCGGACAGCTGCCACTCGGCCCGGATAAGGCCCCTTGGAGATCGCGCAAGGCCGAAGCTCCCCTTCGGCGGCGACGCGAGCATCACGGAGCGAGCGCTCGCATCGAGCACCCTTGCGCGCAACCGCCAATGCCATTCAATTTCTGCTAAACTGCCGCTGGAAAACGCATTGCAAATATGTAGACTTTGCTGATGGGGCACAGCAGGTTTGGCGAACGTTTGTTGATTGCGCTGGTGGTGATCCTCACCGTTCTGCTGCTCGTCGCTTTCTCCGATCTTTACTTCGGCTGGTCCTCAGCGGCGCGAGCGAAGTAGATCATCGCGGGAGGTCCAGGCATGACCCGGATCACGAGCGGGAGATCGCGAGGAGGAAACCGGCGCCTCATCATAGCGATTGGCGCGTCGTCCCCGCAGTGACCTTGCCCGGAGCAGCCGCGCTAGGATCTGGAGCAGCACCCTTCGGTCCCGTTCGCCCGCGCCTCCTGGATCGGGGGGCACGGGACGGTGCCAAAGGAACAATAGACACAGCAGTCGCCCTCGAGCGGCCGCAGCACTTTGCCGCAATGCCTGCAGTCGTAGAAATACTGGCAGGCATTCGTCGGCATGGTCTCGACGGAAACGCCGCCGCATTCGGGGCAGGTCAGACTGGACGTCGAGATGGTCACCTCGACCCTCATATCGTCCAATGCGTCAGCGGCCCAGTATCTGATCGACCAGCGCTCTCACATTGCCGAAATGGGCGGATGCGATGCCGTCCGCATCCTTGACGCCCGACGGGACCATGGCACGCTCGAAGCCGAGCTTGGCGGCTTCCTTGAGACGCAGGCCGGAGTGGGCGACCTGGCGGATTTCGCCGGACAGAGCGATTTCCCCGAAGACGATGCTTTCGTTCGGGATCGGGCGTTCGGACAGAGCGGAGATCAAAGCCGCGGCGACCGCGAGATCGGCCGCGGGGTCGGTCAGACGGTAGCCGCCGGCGACGTTGAGATAGACTTCGGCCGTTGCGAAGCTGAGGCCGCAGCGGGCTTCGAGCACCGCGAGGACCATCGCCAGCCGGCCGCTGTCCCAGCCCACGGCGGCGCGGCGCGGAGTCGCCCCGGTGGCCAGGCGCACGGTCAGCGCCTGGATCTCGACCAGCACCGGGCGGCTGCCTTCCAGCGCCGGGAAGATGCTCGTTCCACTGACCGGTTCGCCGCGCTGGGTGAGAAACAGCACCGACGGGTTCGGCACTTCGGCAAGCCCCTCGCGCTCCATCGCGAAGACTCCGATCTCGTCGGTGCCGCCGAAGCGGTTCTTCATCGCCCGGAGGATCCGGTACTGGTGGCTGCGCTCGCCTTCGAAACTCAGAACCGTATCGACCATATGTTCAAGGACCCGCGGGCCAGCGATGGTTCCGTCCTTGGTGACGTGGCCGACGAGGACGAGCGCGGTCCCATGCTCCTTGGCGAACCGCACCAGTTCCTGCGCCGAGGCGCGGACCTGGCTGACCGTTCCGGGCGCACCCTCGAT
>DASSFK010000349.1:0-8364 GCA_035694565.1 Sphingomicrobium sp. | reverse complement strand
CCGGCACCGACCTTCGAATCCGCGGTGATCGAGCAGAATGCCGCCATCGCTTCGGGCAAGAAGGCCGACCTCCAGGCGCTCGTTTCCAAGGGCCAGACCTGGCAGGTCGAGAAAGAGCCGCACAAGCTCTGACGCTCCAGCCCTAAGTGGACAATCTCACCCACTCGATGGCCGGCTGGGTGCTGGGCCAGGCCGGCCTCAAGGCGAAGACTCGCAAGGGTCTCGCGGCGTTGATCCTCGGCGCCAACATGCCCGACATCGACGTCTTCTTCGGCAATGCGCCGTGGGACCCGCTGGCGATCCATCGCGGCTTCACGCACGGGATCGTCGGGGGGGTGCTGGTCATGCCTCCGATCCTTGCCGGGCTGCTGTGGCTGCTCGACCGCTGGCAATCGAAGCGGGGCACGACGTTCAGAAGCGGCCTTCCGATGCATTTCGGCTGGCTCCTTGCTTTGTCCTACCTCGGCGCCGCGACGCATCCGCTCCTCGACATGCTGACGACCTATTCGGTCCAGCTCTATTCGCCCTTCTCGAACCGTTGGTATCACTCGGACGGATTGTTCATCATCGACGTCTGGGTCTGGCTGCTCCTCGCGGTCTCCATCGGCGTATCGAAGCAGCGCGAGAAGACGGGCAGGGAATGGCGGCGCATTCCCCAGGCCGGAATCGCAATCCTCATCGCCTATATCGGCGCTAACCTTCTGATCACCGATCGTGCCGACGCGGCGGTCCGCAATTGGGCCGGCGAGCGGCAGGTGGCCTCGCTTTTCGCATCTCCGCCGCCCGTGACCTTCTGGAAGCGCGATCTCGTCTGGCGCGAGGACGATTGCTACCGCCGAAGCACCTACGACCCGCTCCGCCAGGGCCTCGGCCCGGTCGGCGAGTGCCGGCCGACCAACATGGAAGACCCGATCGTCCGCGAAGCCATCCGCCGCGATCCCAGGCTCGGCAAGTTCCTCAAATGGTCGATCCTTCCCCAGGCGGACGTCGTTCGCGCGCGCTGCAATGCGAAGGTCGCGATCGGGGACGCCCGCTACGGGGAGGGCCGCCGGTCGCGTCTCGCGCGCGAAACGCTCGTTCCTCTCGCGGGCGGCGGATGCGCCCAAAACCTCGACAACCGCGAGACGAATTCATAACTGGCCGCGGATGAGCACTCGCGGCGAGCATCTGGTGCGCGGCGGGCTGCTGTTCGTGAACGGCAGCGGCCTTCTCGGGCGATTGTTCGCGCGCAGCTTTTCGGTCGTTCTCGACCAGATCGAGGAACGGCTGGAGGTCGGCGGTCTCGACGTCACCCTTCCGGACGGCTCCAGGCGCCGAATCGGGTTCAGGGCGGACGGCCCGGTCGCGATCGTCCGCTTGTCCAGCTGGTATGCCCTGGTCCGCCTCGTGACGTCGGGCTCGATCGGCTGGTATCGCGCCTGGACCAGGGGCGAGTGGAGCTCGCCCGATCCGGTCCCGCTGTTCGCCTTGTTCACGGTCAATGCGAGGAGCCTCGGCGATACCGGGCGGGCGAAGGGAACGGCGCGGCTGTTCAACCTCGTCAAGCACCGCCGCCGCGACAACGATTTGTCGAACGCGCGCGAGAACATCGCCGCCCACTACGATCTCGGGAACGATTTCTACGCGGCCTGGCTCGACCGGACGATGACCTACAGCTCCGGCCGGTTCGGAAGCGCCGAGGAAAGTCTCGAAGCCGCGCAGTTGCGCAAGATCGGGATGCTCCTCGATCGCCTCGGCCTCGGGCCCGGCCAGCGCCTGCTCGAGATCGGCTGCGGCTGGGGCACGCTCGCGATCGAGGCGGCGAAGCGCGGAGTGGAGGTGGTCGGCCTGACCCTGTCGAGGGAGCAGAAGGCCTGGGCGGAGGAGAAGATCGCCGCCGAAGGGCTCGAGGACCGGATCGAAATCCGCCTCCAGGACTATCGCGATACGGCCGAGCCGTTCGATGCCATCGCCTCGGTCGAGATGGTCGAGGCGGTCGGCCAGAAATGGTGGCCGGCCTATCTCGACTGCATCGCCCGCAATTTGAAGCCCGGCGGCCGCGCGGCACTCCAGTTCATCAGCATCGACCATGAGATCTTCGAGGGATATGTCCGCAACCCGGACTTTATCCAGGCCTATATCTTCCCCGGCGGCTGCCTGCTCGACGAGCCCGCCTTCGAGGCCCTGGCGCGCGAGCGCGGCCTGTCATGGGAGGATCGCGACGGGTTCCGCCTCGATTATGCGAGGACCCTGAAGCGCTGGCGCGAGCGTTACGACGAGGCGGTCGGAGCGGGGAAGCTCGAGGGCTTCGACGCGCCTTTCCACCGCCTCTGGCGCTATTATCTGATGTATTGCGAAGGCGGCTTCAGGGGCGGCGCGATCGACGTCGCGCAGGTGACGATGGTCAGGGACGGCTGAGCGTCCGGGCCACCGCGTCCTTCCATCCGGCGACGAGCTTCCTCCTTAGCGTCTCGTCCATCGACGGGTCGAAGCGGTCGGCTGCCGACCAGCTGCGCTTCAATTCGTCCAGCCCCGACCAGACGCCGGTCGCAAGCCCGGCATGAAAGGCTGCCCCGAGCGCGGTCGTCTCGAGGTTCGACGGCCGCTCGACGACGACCTGCGTGATGTTGGCGAGGAACTGGCAGAGCCAGTTGTTCGCGGTCATTCCGCCATCGACCCGGATCGCGGCCGGCTCGGCGCAACCGTCGGCGACCATTGCCTCGATGAGGTCGCGGGTCTGGTAGGCGGTGGCTTCGAGCGCCGCCCTCGCGAGATGCGCTCCGGTCGCATCCAGCGTCAGGCCGAACAAGGCGCCCCTCGCATTGGGATCCCAGTGGGGAGCGCCGAGGCCGACGAACGCCGGAACCATGTAGACGCCGTGGCTGTCGGGCACCCGCGTCGCCAATCCGTCCGTGTCGGAGGCATGGGCGATCACTCCGAGGCCGTCGCGCAGCCATTTGACGGCGGCTCCGGCGACGAAGATCGAGCCTTCCAAAGCGAAGGTCGTCCTGCCGTCGATCCGGTAGGCCGGGGTGGTGAGGAGGCGGTGCTTCGACGAGGCCGCTTCCTCGCCAATATTCATCAGCATGAAGCAGCCGGTTCCATAGGTCGACTTGACCATTCCCGGTTCAAAGCAGGCCTGGCCGAACAATGCCGCCTGCTGGTCCCCCGCCATTCCGGCGATCGGGATCTCCCGGCCGAACAGTCCCCTTTGCGTCAGGCCGAAGACCCGGCTGTTGTCCTCAATTCGAGGAAGGAGCGGCTCGGGGACCCGGAACAGGCGGCAGAGGTCGCCGTCCCAATCGCCCTTTCGAATATCGCAAAGGAGGGTGCGCCCCGCGTTCGTCAGGTCGGTCGAGTGCGTGGAGCCGCCGGTCAGCCGCCACAACAGGAAGCTGTCGATCGTCCCGGCCGCCAGTTCGCCGCGTTTCGCCCGCTCGCGGGCGCCGGGCACATGATCGAGGATCCAGGCGATCTTCGTCGCCGAGAAATAGGGATCGATGAGGAGGCCGGTCTTCGCCCGGACTTCGGGTTCGAGGCCGTCGCTTTTCAGCCTTTCGCAAGCCAGCGCGGTGCGCCGGTCCTGCCAGACGATGGCGCGATGGATCGGCTCGCCGGTCGAACGGTCCCAAACCACCACCGTCTCGCGCTGGTTGGTGATCCCGATCCCGGCGACAAGACCGACATCGACCTTCGAGAGCACCTCGCGGGCAACCGCGAGCGTATCGCTCCAGATGTCCTCGGGATCATGCTCGACCCAGCCGAGCTCTGGATAATGCTGAGAGAATTCGCGCTGAGCGACGGCGACCGGCCTCGCTGAGGAATCGAACAGGATGGCGCGCGTCGACGTCGTCCCCTGATCGATTGCCAGGATGTGGTCGGCCTTCATCGCCCGGGCAGCCTAAAGCAAAGCTGCGCAAGCTCCAGCGGCAGCTTAGGAGGCCTTTGCCCACTCCTTCGATTTCTCGACGATGGTCGCTTCCCGGAGCAAAGCGTCGACGCTTTCGGTCAGCTCCGGAAGGAAGCTGATCTGGTGCCGCGCACCGCGATAGGATTCCACCATCAGGAGCGCGTCGAGCAGGATCGGCACGACCACGCTCTCGGGATCGTCGAGCTCGGCCAGGCACCTCAGTTTCTCGATCGCTTTTCGCCTCGCGGCTTCGGGATTGGACAGCGCAGCCGTCCGTCCGATCATCCAACCCATTTTCCACACCTCCACCAAAGGACAAGAGGATACGCCTGCTGCGGCGACAGTGAAGTTCGGGCGGTCTTACGTAGAGTGCGGCTCGGCGTTACCGCGGTTCAGCGATCAGGCGGCGCAGAGCCCGAGCGCCCGTTCGAGGGGCCTGCGCAGAAGCGCGATCACGAGGGCACCGACGAAGGCGATTGCGGCATCGAGCGTCCAGAAGGCGATATTGCTCATTTCCTCGTAGAAGCTTCCGACCCAGCCCATCAGCACCGTTCCGAAGAACAGGCACAGGAACGATGCTCCCATCAGGGTCGAATTGACCTTGGCCGGAGCGGATTTGGAAATGGTCGCGAGCGAGACCGGCCAGTACCACATGAACCCGACGCCCATTCCGAAGAAGCCGAGGAGCGCCCAGAGCACCGAGACCTTGGAATCCGGCCCCGCGATCCAGCAGCCGATCGTGAACAGGAGCGCCGAGACGCCGGTGATCGCAAAGCCGATCGCGAGCTTGGAAAGGGCGCCCGGCTCCACCTCGCGTCGCGCCTGCCACGCCCAGAGCGCGACGAGCACAGGCGCGATCACCACGCTCGCGAAGCTGTCGACGGAGTTGAACCAGCTCGCCGGCACCGGGCCGAGGCCGACCTTCTCATCGATCCAGACGATGCCGACGTTCCAGATCATCGTGTAGGAAATCGCGGCCGGGATGTTGAGCGCGATAAGGACGAGGATCGCGAGGGTCCGGCGGCGTTCCTCGGCGGTCAGCGCCGGCAGTTCCTCGCGTTCCGACCGCCTGGGGCGTCGGTCCGGCAAATGCTTCTGGCCGGACAGATAGATGCCGAGCGCGACCAGCATCAGCCCCGCCGCCAGGGCAAAGCCTGTATGCCAGCCGTAGATCTTGGCCGCCGCTCCGGTCGCGAGCGGCCCGATCACCGCGCCGATATTGATTCCGGTCGAATAGATCGCGTAGCCGCGCTCGCGAAGGGATTCCGACGCCGGCGGATAGAGCTGGCCGACCTGGGCCGAGATATTCCCCTTGAGGAATCCCGACCCGGTGATCAGCAGCAGAAGCGCGATCAGGAACGTCGCGTCGCTCGCCATTGCGAGGTGTCCGCCGGCCATCAGCAGCGCGCCGAGGATGACCGCGCTCCTGGTCCCGATGAAGCGGTCGGCGATCCAGCCGCCGAGGATCGGAGTGAAATAGACGAGCCCGCCGTACCAGCCGTAGATCAGCGAGGCGAAGGCCTGGTCCGGCATCGGCCCGCGGAATTCGAACAGGTTGCGGAGCGCGGTGAGGCCGATGACCTGCTCGGCGTGGCCGGGAAGCAGCAGCTGCTTGACCATGTAGAGCGCGAGAAGCGAGGTCATTCCGTAATAGGAAAAGCGCTCCGCAAGCTCGGTCGCCGAAAGGACCGCGAGGCCGGCCGGATGCCCCCGGGCGCTGCTGGCAAGATCGTCCTCGGGTTTTGCAATCGTTGCCATCGCTTCGCGACTGTTCGCGCGCGATACGCGGATTGGCAAGCGTCAGGCGTCCGGCGCTCTCACCAGCTCGCCCGACGGGACGTCGGACAGCAGCCGGCCGAGGATGAACTCGGCGACGACCTCGGGCGGCTTCAGGCTGTCCGGCTCCTCGCCGGGGAAGGCGAGCTGGCGCATTCGAGTGCGCGTCGCTCCGGGATCGACGATGTGCACCCGGATTCGCCTCATATGCTCGGTCTCGTCGGCATAGGCGCCGAGCAGATTGTCGAGCGCCGCCTTGGATGAGCCGTAGCCGCCCCAGAAGGCCCGCGGCATGCTGCCGACCGACGACGTGATGCCGACGACATCCGCGCGCTCGGCCTTGCGGAGCATCGGGTCGAAGGTCGCCAGAAGCGCCTGCGGAGCGAGCAGGTTGGTCGCCAGGACTCGGCCATATTCCTTGACGTCGATATGCTCGACCGGGGTCAGCGATCCCAGCATTCCGGCATTGAGGACGAGGATGTCGAGCGCGTCCCAGCGGCCGCGAACCGCTTCGGCGAGCTTGGGGATGGACGTTCCGTCGATGAGGTCGAGCGGTGCGATCGTCGCATTTCCGCCGGCCGCGTGGATCCTGTCCTCGACCTCCTCGAGCGCGCTCGCGGTCCGGGCAACGAGAATGACGTGAGCGCCGTTTCGGGCGAGCGCCTCGGCGGTTGCTGCGCCGATGCCGCGGCTTGCGCCGGTGACCAGCGCAAGCCTGCCGGCCAAAGGTTTGTCGTCTGTCATGGGGGGCGCCCTAGCCGGTCTTGCCGGTTCCTTCATCCGCAAAAAGACGGCGGTTCCTCGAAAAGCAATTCTCGAAGAGCAGGATGTTCGCGCATCGTTTCGGACATGGATCGAGCGACGGCCGCCCGCTTTCTGTTCGCCCTGACGTTCATCGCGCTTGGCGTGATCGGGCTCGTGAGCGGCACCTTCGCTCCGGGCTGGCAGCCGGTGCCCGAGACGGCACCTGCCCGCGAGCTGCTCTTCTATCTCTCGGTGACGGCGTCGCTCGCTTGCGGAGCCGGACTGCTGGCGAGGCGAACCGCTGCTGCGGCGGCGCTGGCGCTCCTCGTCGTCCTCCTGGTCTGGACGGCTCTGTTCAAATTCCCGTTCATCGTCCGGGCACCGCTCGAGGAGGTCTCCTATCAGACCAACGGCGAGAATTTCGTCCTGATCGCCGCGTCGTGGGCGCTTTACGCCAGGGCTGCCCGGGCTCCCGCGTTTCCGGCGGGGGAAGCCGGACTTCGCATCGCCTATCTGCTCTATGGCCTGGCGCTGATCGCGTTCGGCCTTTCGCACTTCTTCTACCTCGAGATGACCGCGCCCCTGGTCCCGGCCTGGCTGCCGGGGCCAGTCTTCTGGGCCTATTCGACGGGGGTCATCTACCTTGGAGCCGGGATCCTCATCGCGACCGGACTGGCGATAAGACCGGGGGCACTGGCCGCCGCGGCCCAGATCACCCTCATCACCTTGCTCGTCTGGGGGCCGATGCTCCTGGCCGGGCCCGTGAGCGGCATGCAGTGGCAGGAAACGATGGTTTCCTTCGCTCTTGCCGCCGGAGCCCTGGTGCTTGCTAGCGCGCCGCTACCAGTGAGAGCGTCGAACCGGGATCATTTTCCTCGGCGTCGGTCAGCCGCGTCGGATAGTCGCCGGTGAAGCAGGCGTCGCAGCGCTGCGGCTGCTGGGCGTCGCGGTTGTCGCCGAGCGCCCGGTAGAGGCCGTCGATCGAGATGAAGGCGAGGCTGTCGGCGTTGATATAGTCCGCCATCGCCTCGACGCTCATCTGCGCCGCGAGCAATTTCGCTCGTTCCGGAGTGTCGACTCCGTAAAAGCAGCTGTACTTCGTCGGCGGCGAGGCGATGCGCATGTGCACTTCGCGGGCGCCGGCATCGCGCATCATCTGGACGATTTTCACCGACGTCGTTCCCCGCACGATCGAATCGTCGATGAGGACGATTCGCTTGCCCCGGATGAGCGCGGAATTGGCGTTGTGCTTCAGCTTCACGCCGAGGTGGCGGACTTCCTGGCTCGGCTGGATGAAGGTCCTGCCGACATAGTGCGAGCGGATGATTCCGAGCTCGAACGGAATCCCGCTTTCCTGGCTGAAGCCGATCGCCGCCGGAACGCCGCTGTCGGGAACCGGAACGACGAGATCGGCCTCGACCGGGGCTTCGCGCGAAAGCTCGGCGCCGATGTTCTTGCGGACTTCGTAGACCGACGTTCCGTCGACGATCGAATCCGGCCGCGAGAAATAGACGTGCTCGAAGATGCAGGGGCGGGCCTGGGCCTGCTCGAACGGACGGAAGGAGCGGGTTCCGGAGCCGTTGACGACCACCAGCTCGCCAGGATCGACGTCGCGGATGAACCGCGCTCCGATCACGTCGAGCGCGACCGTCTCGGAGGCGAAGATGGTCGCCTCGCCGAGCTTGCCCATGACGAGCGGCCGGATCCCCAGCGGGTCGCGGCAGGCGATCAGGCCCTCCTCGGTCAGGACGACGAGCGAATAGGCGCCCTCGACGTGCTTCAGGGCATCGATCAGGCGGTCCATCGGACTGCCCTTGTCGGAGGTCGCGACGAGGTGGATGATGACCTCGGTGTCGCTGGTCGACTGGAAGATGGAGCCGCGGCGGTTGAGCGTCCGGCGGAGCTTCATGGCGTTGGAGAGATTGCCGTTGTGGGCGACCGCGAAGCCGCCGTCG
>DASSFK010000348.1:0-5264 GCA_035694565.1 Sphingomicrobium sp. | reverse complement strand
GGCACCTCTCCGCTCTACGCGATGAAGGAAAGCTTCGTCGGCGCTCACCCGCTCGCGGTGGACCAACTCCATATCTTCGGCGTCCTCAGCCTGATCTTCTGGTCGCTGATGCTGATCGTGACCCTGAAATATGTCGTCGTCGCAATGCGGGCAGACAATAAGGGCGAGGGCGGGTCATTTGCTCTCCTTGCCCTCATTTCCCGGAACCTCGGCGAGAAAAGATGGGCGAGCGGGCTGGTGACTCTGGGGGTGCTCGCCACGGCTCTCTTCTATGGCGACGCGATCATCACTCCAGCGATTTCCGTCCTGTCGGCGGTCGAGGGACTGACGGTGGTCGAATCCTCCTTCCAGCCACTGGTCGTTCCGATTGCTGTCGTGATCCTGATCGCCCTTTTCCTGTTGCAGTCACGCGGCACGGCCCGGGTCGGCGCGGTGTTTGGGCCGGTTGTGCTTGTCTACTTCGCGGCCCTGGCGGCGCTTGGCGTCATGAATATCGTCAAACATCCGGACATCATCGAAATTCTCAGTCCGCACTGGGCGGTGAAATTCTTTCTCTATGATCCGAGGCTCGCATTCCTTGCGATGGGTTCAGTGTTCCTCGCGGTCACCGGCGCGGAGACGCTCTACGCCGATATGGGCCACTTCGGCCGCAAGGCGATCGGCTTTTCGTGGCTGACGCTCGTCTATCCCTGCCTCGTCCTCAACTACATGGGCCAGGGAGCGCTCTTGCTGAGCAGTCCCGAGGCGGCGCAGAATCCCTTCTTCTACATGGCTCCCGAATGGGCGCGGCTCCCGATGGTGATCATCGCCACGGCGGCCACCATCATCGCCAGCCAGGCGGTCATCTCCGGTGCCTTCTCCGTCACTCACCAGGCCATCCAGCTCGGCTTCCTGCCACGCCTTCACACCGAGCACACGAGCGCCAAGGCTGCCGGCCAGATCTACATTCCCGCCGTCAACTGGACGTTGTTGGTAATGGTCGTTCTGCTCGTCCTGGGCTTTGGGGAATCTACGCGGCTGGCGGCGGCCTATGGCATATCGGTCAGTGGAACGATGTTGATCACGACGCTCATGCTCGCCGTCCTGATCTTCCAGGTCTGGAAGTGGAATCGACTGCTTGCGACGCTGACGATCGGCCTCTTCTTCGCGGTGGATGCGATCTTCTTCGCCTCGAACATCACCAAGATTGCCGACGGCGGCTGGTTCCCGCTGCTGGTCGCGATTGTGATTTTCACTGTCCTGACGACCTGGGCGACCGGCCGCTCCATGATGCGGCAGAGGCTCGAAGAGGATGCGCTTCCACTCGAGGTGTTCATCAAGTCGACGTCGTCGGTGCACAGGGTCCGCGGAACCGCCGTCTTCCTCTCGACCTCGGCCCACTCCGTTCCGGCCGCGCTCCTGCACAACCTGAAGCACAATCAGGTACTCCACGAGCGCGTGCTCATCTTGAACGTAAAGGTCGAGGACATCCCGCACGTCCCGCCATCGAAGCGGCTGGAAATCAAGGATGCCGGGAAGGGCTTCTACAGCGTGATCCTTCACTACGGCTTCATGGATGAAGTGGACATTCCGGCGGATCTCGCGCGTATTGAGACCTGCGGGGAAAGCTTCAACATGATGAGCACGAGCTTCTTCCTTGGCCGTCAGAAGCTGGTCGCAACAAAGTCCCAGCCGGGGATGGCGCTTTGGCGGGAGAAGCTGTTCGCCTGGATGGTCAAGAGCTCGGAGAGCGCAATGGAGTTCTTCAAGCTTCCGACGAACCGGGTCATCGAGCTCGGGAGCCAGCTTCGCATATGAGCCTGCTTCTGCTCGCGGCGGTGGCCGCTTCCGAAGCGCTTCCGCCGATTTGCACCGAGCGACCTGGCAAGGCGAATGGAGTCTGCACCGTTCCTCCCGGTCACGTTCAGGTCGAGACCGGGCTCGCCGATTGGAGCCTGACGGAGGCCCGCCGAACACAAGCCGAGTTCGTCTCGCTGGGAGCGACGTTTGTCAGGGTTGGTCTGACCGATGGGACGGAAATCCAGCTGGGCGTCAGTCCCTACAGCTGGCTGACGTTCAAGGATGGCGGCTCGAAGGCCCGCGTCAAAGGATTTGGCGACATCACGATCCGGTACAAGCAGCGGCTGACGGAAGAGGAGGGGCCGGTGCAGGTCGGACTGATCCCGTTCGTGAAGCTGCCCACTGCCGCGCACGATCTTGGCAACGGGAAGCTCGAAGGCGGATTGGCTGTGCCGATCATCGCCACGCTCGGCGGACCAGTGGGAATTACGCTCGGTCCGGAGGTGGACATGTTGGCGGATGCCAATGGGAATGGTCACCACGCCGCCTTGGTAAACCTCGTCAACGTCGGCGCGCCGATTGCGGAGAGGCTTACTCTTTCCGGAGAGCTGTGGACCAACTTCAACTTTGATCCGGCGAAGACAATCAGGCAGGCGTCTGCCGATACTGCCTTGGCCTACTTGGTTTCTGACGACATGCAGCTCGATGCGGGCGCGAACTTCGGCCTGACCCGCGAAACGCCGGACGTTGAGATTTATGCGGGAGTGTCGGCGCGGTTCTGAGCCGCCTATTCGATCCGGACTTCGGAGTGCGTGTAGAAAATCTGAATCTTCACCCATTCGCCGATCAGATCGCGTCCGTTCTTGCGCGGTGGCCGAACCCGGAATTGCCATGCTGCCTGACGCACTGCGCTGGCGAGATGCGAGCCGCGGGGCCTACTCTCAAGCTCGACGCAGTCGTCGACGCGGTTTTGCGGAAGCGTCTTGCAGGCGACGAGTCCGTACCCGTCCGGAGCGTTAGGCGGTAGATAGCCGCCAAGTTCCGTGTTCGTCGGCTTGCGCGCCCAATCCGCTGCGTAAAGGACGTCGCCATTCGGTCCCCGGCCGACGACTTCCGAATCGCCCGCGCCGCTGCTTGAAGCTGAACCTGACCCGGTTCCGGCCTTTGGGAACCGGCTGATATCGGCGGCAGCAAGCTCTTCCTTTGTCATTGGGATGAGGTCGAGCGGGCGATCGATCTGAATCGGCGGCTTTATGGGCAGCTTGTGTGGCAGTGGCGGGCGCGGCTTGACCCGCTGGGTGATGGGCTTGCTCTCGCGCTTTTCCGACTTGCTCGAAGAGCTTTCGGATTCCTGGGCCAACGTGACGACCAGCGCGTCAGATGACCCGATCTTCGGCCCCGAGCGCAAAACTCCAATTCCGAGGAGAACGAACAGGATGAGCAGATTGATGGCGAGGGCGAGCGCGATTCCGGACGCGCGGCTGCTAAGCGGCGTCTCGTCTTGCGCGGAGCGGAGGCGGTAGGAAGCCAGGGTCTAGCGATCTTGGATGAAGGAGAAGGAGTGCCTTTAGCCGCGCCGGACTTGAACTGCGACTGAAAGTCGCGGTCGGAGCGGGAAGTGGTGTAAAAGATACGGGGAGGCGGATGCCATGCGACTCCATTACGCAATCAAGTTTGTCGACGACATGGACTCAGCAGTTGCCTTCCACCGCGACAAGCTGGGACTTACCCTCGGGTTCGCCTCTCCCTTCTGGAGCGAGTTCGAGACCGGAGAAACGAAGCTCGCGCTCCATCCGTCTTCGCAGGAGAATCCGGCGGGAACGGTGCAGCTCGGCTTTGCGGTCGGCGACTTAGACCGGTTCTTCGAGCAGGGAAGCCGGGATGGCCTGACCTTTACCAGCGAGCCGAAGGACGTCCACGGGACGCGGATCGCGCGTTTCCTCGACTGCGAAGGCGCGGAGGTCTCCGTCAGCGGTTCGGGCTAGTGTTGCGAAGCGGCCACTAAACCCTTGAAATACGGACCTTTGGGTTCCTCCCAACTGTAACATTTCCTATACTGAGCCCGGGACTCGCTGCCTTCGAATGACTGGCAGTTGAGCGCAGGCGACGAGTTCCACCTTGGGTCCTGACCGCTTCCGGGCGGCCAGATGAAGGGTGGGGGAATGTATGACTGAGATTCTGCGCAAGACCGCATCGACGTGGATTCCGGTGGCGCTGACGGCCGCGGTCGTCGGCATAGGAGTTATGTTCGCGACCTGGTGATGCGCACCAGCCTGTAGCGCGAGCCTTCTCCCGAGCCGCCGACGGCTGCTATGCAGCCCGACGCAACTTCGGGGGCGAGGCGATGTTCGAGGGCTGGGGCGAATTCTACCTGATGGCAGGCGGGGCGGCAGCAGTGCTGATCGGCCTGATCTTCGTCGTCATCAGCCTGATGCAGGACCGCTCGCGGTCGAGCGTGTTGACCGGGTCGAAGCTCTACATGGGCCCGATCGTGCTCAGCGTCAGTTTCGTGCTGGTGCTGAGTGCCGCCGCTCTGGTGCCCGGGATCACGAGCCACGGGTTCGCAGCGGTTGCCGGGATCGTCGCTCTGTGGGGCCTTGTGCGCGGCCTGATGTCGATCATGGGCATCCGGCGGTTGAAGGACGAGGTGCACTGGACGGATCTCTGGTTCTACGGCGTGGTTCCGAGCTTGCTCTATGTCGCCCTAGGGTGGGTCGCCTTGGCCGTATGGAGCGGCTGGCCCTGGTGCCGCGAGGGCATCGCCGCAGTGATCACCCTCAACCTTGTCCTCGCGATCCGCAACGAATGGGACTTGATCACCTGGATCGCGCCGAGGTCTGACGGCTCCGACGGAGAGCCGGGCTACGACAGCGTGTCCTAGGCTGGATTGGGTGGCCTGACCCTTGCGCACGATCAGCGATCGCAATTGCTTGTTGTCGGATGGGCTGGCCTTGATCCGCCAGCAATACAGACTGCCGGTTGGTTATCCGCCGGACGCAGAGACGGAAGCGGCAGAGGCGGTTCGGCGTAGTTTCAACGGGCACGCCGACGCGACGTTCATGCCTTTCGTAACGCTGGATCCGGCGCAGTCCCGCGACCTCGACCAGGCTTTCGCCATTGAAGAGGCGGGTAGTGACGTTCTGCTCCACTATGCCATAGCGGACGTTGCCTGGTTCGTTGCGCCGGGCGGAGCGATTGATCGCGAAGCCTGGACACGGGGCACCTCCTATTATTTGCCCGACGGCAAGGTCCCGCTCTATCCATCGGCACTGAGCGAGGGCGCAGCCAGCCTCCTTCCGGATGGGGAACGGCCGGCGATCATCTTCACGGTGCGTGTCGATGCCGCTGGCGAAGCGAAGCTGGACGGAGCGCAGAGGGCGCGCATACGAAGCCGTGCCAAGCTCGCTTACGAGACCGCTCGAGAAGGAGATTTGCCTGCAGGGTTTTCGGAGCTGACAGGCCGGATCGAGGCGGCCGAGCAGGCG
>DASSFK010000347.1:0-3143 GCA_035694565.1 Sphingomicrobium sp. | reverse complement strand
CTTCTATACGGCGACCGTCTACAACAAGGGCGCCGAGCTGATCCGGATGTTCCACACGGTGCTTGGACCGGAGAAGTTCCGGGCCGGGACCGATCTCTATTTCGAACGGCACGACGGCGAAGCGGCGACCTGCGACGATTTTGTGAAGGCGCTCGAGGACGCGAGCGGCATCGATCTGTCCGCGTTCAAGATCTGGTACAGCCAGGCTGGCACACCTCAGGTCGGGGCTCGGCTAGATTATGACCCGGAGGCCGGAACGGCAACGCTCCGCCTCGACCAGCGTGTGTCTCCGACGCCCGGTCAGTCGAGCAAACAGGTCATGCCGATCCCGCTGCGGACCGCGCTCATCGGCGAGGAGAGCGGTTCGGAGATTGAACCGGAGCGGCTGATCCTGCTCGATAGCCTAAGCCACGAAGTTTCGTTCGAGGGCCTCAAGGAAGCGCCCTTGCTGTCGATCAACCGCGGCTTTTCCGCGCCGGTGGTCGTCCACGGTTTGCGGCGCGACGGCGAGCTCGAGCATCTGGCGCAAAGCGATACCGACCCCTTCGCGCGCTACGAAGCAATGCAGGAGCTGGCTTTCGACGCGCTGCTTTCGGGATCGCGCGGAGAGCAGTCGGACTTCGAGCCGTTGATCCGGGCGGTGCGGAATACCCTTCGCTCGAACGAGCTTGATCCGGCCTTCAAGGCCGAAACGATCCTCCTTCCCCAGGAAGCGGTCATCGCCGAACGGATGGAGTTCGTCGATCCGGACGCCATCCATCTGGCGCGCGAGCGGCTGAGAACGGCATTGGGCTCGGCGCTGGCGGACGAGCTTGCGAAAGCGCAGTCGGTTGCGTCCACGCCGGGTGCCGACCTCTCGGCCCTGGCGAAGGGAAGACGACGGCTTCGCTCGGTCACACTCGGACTGCTCGCAGCGGGCGATCCCACAGAAGGCGCGCGGCTGGCCAAGGCGCAGTTCGACGCGGCCGACAACATGACCGACCGCCAGGGCGCGCTTGCAGTGCTCGTGTCGCTCGACGGTCCAGAGCGCGAGCAGGCGCTGCAGGCCTTCTACGACCGATTCGAAAAGGACCCGCTGGTCATCGACAAATGGTTCGCGCTCCAGGCGAGCTCGCAAAGGGCGGACACGCTCGATCAGGTCGAGCGGCTCGCGCAACATCCCGCGTTCACGATCCAGAACCCGAACCGGCTTCGCGCGCTGGCGGGCAATTTCGGAATGAACCACTGGGTATTCAACCATGCCTCGGGACGCGGCTATCGCTTCCTCGCCGACCTCATCATTGCCGCGGACAAGATCAATCCGCAGATCGCGGCCCGGCAGGTTCCGCCGCTCGGGCGCTGGCGTCGATTCGAGCCCAAGCGGTCGGCGCTGATGCGCGAACAGCTGCAGCGGATCGCCGATACGCGTGGCCTGTCCCGCGACGTCTACGAGCAGGCGACGAAGAGTCTGGCTTAAGTCGCCGAGCGGCTGCCGATCCAGTCGGCAACCTTGTAGGCGACCTCATTGGCAGCGCGGTTGAGGGCTGCTCCAATCGTCGCTGCCGATCCGTCCGACGGCGCGGTTGCTTCGAAGCGGCGTGTTTCGACGCGGGTGCCGCCAGCGGTCGAGACGGTCCCGTCGAAGCGGACCACCGCCTGCCCCGTCGCGGCGTCATAGCCGAAGTTCTGAAGCTGGCCTGAAAGCACCAGGCCCGGATCGAGCCCGGTCACGTTCGGATCGAGCACGATCCGGTTCGTCCTTCGGCGGATCGTCTCCGCGACGAGGTCCGCGAACAGCTTGTCGGGCGTGTCGGACCACTGCGCATCGGCCACATACTGAACGTCGGTCGGAGTGACCTGTACCGGGATGCGCGGCGTTCGAAGCTCCTTCGAGATGATCGGCGCAGTGACGGTAACCGACTGGCCGGCAGCCGCCTCGCGCGTGAATTCACCGGTGGCCGGGGCCTCGGGAGTAAGCGTCAGTAAAGTCGCAGGCGCCTTTCCGCCTCCGAGCAAACCGCTCACCGAGCATCCGCCAACCGCCAACGCGAGGGCAACCGAAGCAAGAACACGCGCTGGCAATCTCATTTCTGCTTCCTCGGCTTGTAGTCGGGCAGTTGCTTCGGCCCCAGCGTCCCGCCGACGCCGTTCTGTTCGACGCGTTCCGACACGCCTCGAAGCGTCTGTGACAGTTCGCGCATGTCGCGGATGAGCCGGTTCGCTTCCGGCAGTGTCGACTTGCTGAGGTTTTGAAGGCCCGGACGAGCGTCGGAAATCATCGCGTCGAGATTGTTCGCAGCGCGATCGACGCTGGCAATCGCCCTCCTCAAATCCTCGGCGGCCGGCTGACCCTGCTCGACGACCAGCTTGTTGGTGTTGTCGGTCAGGATCGCGATACGCTGGGCCGCAATGCCTGCATTCCGAGCCGCGATCCTGGCATCGGCCATCGCATCCGCCAGTTCGGGAGCACGCTCCTTGAGCACCGTAGTCGTGTCGCGGACGTTCTCGAGGATGTCGGCAATGGCATTCTGATTCTGGTCGTTGAGAAGCTCGGTCAGACGCTCCGTCAGGCGCTGGATTCGATCGATCAGTTCCGGTGCGCTGTTGAGCAGCGCTCCAAGACCCCCGGAGCTGGCCGGGACAACCGGACAGCCCTGCGGACCAAGTTGCGTGATTGGGCGCGCACCCTTCACCGCGCCGCTCAGCTGGATTTCGCTGACGCCGGTGAAACCGACGCCCTTGATCTCTGCGGTGGTGCCCTGAAGGACCGGCGTTTCGCCATCGACTTCGATTCGCACCCAGACGAACTCCGGGCGATCCGGAAGCAGCGAGATCCTCGATACCTGCCCGACCGGAACGCCGGAGAAGGACACGGCCGACCCCTTGTTCAGCCCGCTGACGCCTTGCGCGAAATAGACGTCGTAGCACTTGGTCTGCTTGTTCGAGAGACCGGCGATCCAGACGGTGAACAACAGCAGGCCCACGAGCATCGCGAGCGTCACTGCGCCGACCATCACATAGTTCGACCGCGTTTCCATCAGGCCTGCGCGTGCTCCTTCGCCGTATCCGCTGCGGCCCGACCACGCGGCCCGTTAAAATATTCTTGTATCCAAGGATGATCCAAAGCCAAGAGCTCCGGTATCGTTCCTACGGCAATGACCTTC
>DASSFK010000346.1:0-4351 GCA_035694565.1 Sphingomicrobium sp. | reverse complement strand
CTCCCTGCTCGGCTGGGTGCGGAACCTCATCGGGTTCTACGCAGCTGGCGAGCTGGTCGATTTCGGGTCGATGAAGAATGTCCAGGCCTGGCTGGAGCGTGGTCTTGCGAGACCGGCCGTGCAGCGCGGATTGCTGATCCCATCGAAGGCTTGAGGTCAGGCCGCCGCGGCGGCTGTGCCGGTTGCTAAGCTTTCGAGCAATTGCCGAAGTCCGTCCTTACGATCCTTCACCAGGTCGGCGAGCGAATAGCCGTCGAGAACGGCCATGAACGCCCTTCTCGCTTCGTGAAGCACGCCAGTGAGTGCGCAGGCGGGAGCGATTACGCAGGACGCGCAATCGACGAGGTCGAACTGTCCTTCAGTACACCGGACGACGTCGCCAACGCTGATCTCTGAAGCCGGCCGGGCGAGCATGATGCCGCCGGTTCGGCCACGCACCGCGTCGAGGAAGCCCTCTTTGCGGAGGTCGTGAACCACCTTCATCAGGTGGTTGTGAGAAATGCGATAGGTGCGCGCGATCTCACCGATCGAGGCCAGCCGATCAGGGCGCGCCGCAAGGTGCATCAGCACCCGCAGCGCATAGTCGGTGTAGCTTTTGAGCTTCATTCAAAAGGGCCGTTCAAAAAATGTCATCAGAAAACATGTATGTGCATTGCATGATTTTCTCAACCTAAATACATGCACTTCATCCACATGATTTAGTGAGTCGGGGAGGGATCCGGACATGCGGCATCAGGAGCTTCACAAGAGCGAGGCATTCGACATCGTCGATCTGGCCGAGGTCTGGCCCGAGCGGGCGGCCGAGCTGGAAGGGAAGATCGACGTCAACGGCGCGCCGGCCGTGCCGGACCTGCCAGGAGCAGCGGGCGTCATGATAGTCGGAGTCTATACTGCGCTGATGGGCGCGTTCGCGATCACTCTCGCTCACGAGGGGCACGCAGCCTTCGCGATTGGGATCGGCGCTTTCTTCGTAGCGATGTTCTTTGCCGTCCCGCTGGTTTTCCTGCGACTGGAGAAGGACAAAAGCCGCCGACCCACGCTGACAGCGTTTCTTGAGACCGGCATCGAAACCGCCACCGGCCACCTCAGCGGAGCAGGGGCGCTTGTTCAGATGCTGATCGTGCCCCTTCTGCTCGCCTTCGCGATCCTTGCGATCGGCGTCATCAACCTACTGATCTGAGTTTCAAGCAAATGAATGAGAAGCAACTCGCGGTCCTCGTGGATCGGTTTTACGCCAAAGTGCGCGAAGACGAGGCGCTTGGGCCCGTGTTCAACTCGGCGATCGCCGACTGGCCGGATCATCTGGAGAAGCTCACCGCCTTCTGGTCGTCGGTCATGCTGACGACCGGCCAGTACAAGGGAAATCCGATGGCCGCGCATATCAAGCATGTGTCGGCAATCGAGCCGCCGATGTTCGAACGCTGGCTGGATCTCTGGCGTGAGACGGCCCGCGAGACACTGACCAAACCGGCGGCGGCGGCAATCATCGTGAAGGCCGAGCGCATCGCCGAGAGCCTTCAGCTCGGAATGTTTTTCAAGCTTCAACCGCGCGGCGCAGCAGCCGTCTAAAGGAGAGAGTGATGTCCACTCCATTTGTCGACCTTAGCGTCCATCATGAGCCCAAGGGCCTATCGGATGGCGTGGCGTATGGTTTTACCAAGATGTTGCGCTTCTGCGCCGACACCTTCTTCGCAAAGCGCTACGGCCATCGTGCAATCGTTCTGGAAACCGTTGCTGCCGTGCCGGGGATGGTTGGTGCCACCATCAACCATCTCAAGTGCCTTCGCCGAATGTGCGACGACAAGGGCTGGATCCGCACTCTGATGGATGAAGCGGAGAACGAGCGCATGCACCTGATGACCTTCATCGAAATTGCGAAGCCGACTCTGTTCGAGCGCCTCGTGATTCTGGGCGTCCAGTGGGTCTTCTACCTGGCCTTCTTCGCGCTCTATCTGATCTCCGCGAAGACCGCGCATCGAGTGGTCGGCTACTTCGAGGAAGAAGCGGTGCTCAGCTACACCCTTTATCTCAAGGAGATCGACGAAGGGCGGAGCAGAAACGTTCCGGCTCCTGACGTTGCCAAGCGCTACTGGAGCTTGCCGGAAGGCTCGACCCTGCGCGATGTCGTCCTGGTCGTCCGGGCGGACGAGGCTCATCACCGAGACGTCAACCACGGCTTCGCCAACGAGCTCGGCGGGCTTCCGGTCGATCATTCGAAGATCGCGCCGTCACCGTATCACGAAACCGAGATGAGGAAGGCCGCGTGACCAAGCCTTACAGGATTACCCCGGTATTCGACGAATATTCCCTACCCGCCGGGCTCAGGCGCGAGCATCGCACCAAGCCCGGCGTTTGGGGAATCATCCGGGTCCGGAAAGGCAATTTGCGGCTCGTGAAAATGAGCGGTGCGACCATCCTGAATGCCAGCCAGCCCGGCTTGATAGAACCGGAAGAGCCTCATTGGGTCGAGCCGATCGGCCCGATCCAGATGCAGGTCGAATTCTACGACCGCGAACCCCAAGTCACGCAAAATTGAAACTGATCGACAGCCTTTCGCCTCGGCCGGTGCCGGGAAGCACCTCGTGCCGAAGCCAGCTCTCCCAGAGGAGGAGGAGGCCGGGGCGCGGCTCGATGGTGACGAAGGGCTGAAGGTCTTCCGGCGCATCGGGTCTTCGTCTCGGCGCTGCCATCGTCATCGGGAGGCGAGGGTCCTCGAAGCGGATCGAGCCCGAGCTCTTCGGGACTTCGACGTACAAAGTGCCAGAGATGATGCTGTGCGGGTGAATGTGCCCACTGTGGTGGCCCGAACCGCGAAGCAGGTTCACCCACAAGCTGTCGAGCTTGGGCTTGCGTGACAAATCGAAAGCGCAGTCATTGGCGAACACCACGGCGTGCTTCGTGAGCAGTTTCGCCAGGTCTGCGAACGCCGGATCGCGACGTGGGAGATCGTTGAGTGAAGCATAGCTGGTGTAGCCGGCGTAACGGTGTTCCAGGGACCAGCGTTGGCCCGCTTCGTCGTCGTCGGCCAAGGTCCGGATCGAGTGGGCGAGATCGTCGAGCAGATCATCGGCAATCTGCGCTTCGTAAAGCCTGGTGACGAACAACGAGCGGGTCACGGCTCGTCTCGCATCCGCCGAGCGACTTCGCTCATGAAGCGCACGTCGTCGCCATCGGCGAGCCAGTTTGCCTCGGAGGCGATCGCCGCGAGCATCTCGCTGAGGTCTTCCATCTCGGCCTTGTGATAATTGCCGAGGACGTGAGGCGTGACCTTTTCCTTCTGCCCAGGGCCTGGATGGCCGATGCCGACGCGGACTCGACGGAAGTCGGGGCCGAGCGACGCGTTGATCGAGCGAAGGCCGTTGTGGCCTGCCAGCCCTCCGCCGACGCGGACCTTCACCTTGAACGGCGCGAGGTCGAGTTCATCGTGGAAGACGGTCAGCGCTTCTTCGTCCAGCTTGTAAAAGCGGAGCGCCTGCTGAACCGCGTCGCCGCTGTCGTTCATGAAGGTCTGCGGCTTCACCAGAAGGACCTTGTGGCGTCCGACGCGGCCTTCCGAGACCAGGCTTCGGAACTTCTTCGTCCACGGGCCGAAGCCGTGCACCTCGGCGATGAGGTCGGCCGCCATCATCCCGACATTGTGCCGGTGCAGCGCATATTTCGCGCCGGGATTTCCAAGGCCCACCCAAATCTGCATCGCCTTCACCTAGCGTGAGGGAGCCACAAAAAGAAACCGCCCACCCTTTCGGGTGAGCGGCCTCATTGTCCGCATTGGACGGAAGCTTAGGCTTCCTCGCCGCCCTCGGCAGGAGTTTCGCCTTCGCCTTCGCCTTCCTCGCCCTCGACGGTCGGAACCGCGTCGGCCGGAGCAGCCTCTTCCTCTTCGGCCTTCATCGCCGACGGAGCGACGATGGTGGCGACCGTGAAGTCTTCCTCGGTGTTGGCCGGGATGACTCCGTCAGGCAGCTTGACCTCGCTGATATGGATCGAATCGCCGATCTCCAACCCGTCGAGCGCAATGTGGATCTCGGCCGGGATGTGCGCTGCGTCGCAGACGATCTCGAGCTCGTGAACGACGACGTTCAGAACGCCACCGCGCTTGAGACCCGGTGACGAGTCCTCATTGTCGAAGCGCATCGGAACGGCGACGTGCACCTTCGTGTGCTCACCGATACGCAGGAAGTCGACGTGGATCGGCCGGCTCGTAACCGGATGGAAGTCCACCGCCTTGGGCAGCGTACGATGGGCCTTGCCCTTGAAATCGATCATCACGACCGAGTTCATGAAGTGGCCCGTGTGAAGCATCTTGGTCAGGAGCTTCTCTTCGACGTGGATCGAGAGAGGTTCCTTCTTT
>DASSFK010000345.1:0-2172 GCA_035694565.1 Sphingomicrobium sp. | reverse complement strand
GATCCGCCGACCGCGCGGTTCCACCAGATGATGTTGAAGCCGGTGAAGCCGGGCATCGGCGTCAGCGCTCCGACAATCACCATCCGGCCCGAGCGGCCGAGCAGCTGGAGATAGCCGTCGATTTCATGGCTGACCGGAATTGTATTGAGGATGAAGTCGAAGCGCGTCGCGGCGGCCTTCATCTGCTCGGCATCGGTCGAGATGATGACGTCGTGGGCGCCAAGCTCGCGGGCGTCCTGTCCCTTGCTCGGAGTCGTCGTGATCATCGTGACGTGAGCGCCCATCGCCGCGCCGAGCTTGACCCCCATGTGGCCAAGGCCGCCCAATCCGACGACCGCCATCTTCGTATTCGGCCCAACATTGTACTGGCGAAGCGGCGAATAGGTCGTGATGCCCGCGCACAGCAGCGGCGCGACTTTGCTGACGTCCATGCCCTCCGGCATCTTGCAGCAGAAGTGGTCGCGAACGACGATATGGTCGGTGTAGCCGCCCTTCGAAATCGTGCCGTCGTGATAATCGGCGCTGTTGTAGGTCTGGACGCAGCCCTTTCGGCAGAAGACTTCCCAGCCTTCGAGACATTGGTCGCACTCCATGCAGCTATCGACCATGCAGCCCACAGCAACGGTGTCGCCGACACGGTGGCGGGTGACCTCGTCGCCGACCGCGGTAACGGTGCCGACGATCTCGTGTCCGGGAATGACCGGATATTTGGTTCCGCCCCAGTCATTGCGGCAGGTGTGCAGGTCGGAATGGCAGATGCCGGCGTAGGTGATCTTGATCGCGACGTCGTTGGGCCGGAGAGCGCGGCGCTCGAACTCCATCGGACGAAGCGGCTGATCGGGCGCGTCCGTGCCCCAACCCTTTGCAGTCGTCGGACCATGAGCCTGTTCCGAAGTCGTGGTGGGTTCAGCAGTCGTCGCCATGTCGGCCTCCTTATCTTGCTCGGTCGAGTACCCTTCTTGCCTGCACAAGATGCGGCCGGTCGACCATCCGGCCTCCTACTGACAAGACTCCGGCACCAGGCTCGGCGTCGAACGCCTCTACGATAGCGCGGGCATGGTCCACTTCGCCCGCCGATGGGGTGAAAGCGGCATTGATTACGGCGACCTGAGCGGGGTGGATCGCGAGTTTGCCGGTGAAGCCTTCGCGAGCTGCCGCCTGGGCCTCTGCGCCGAGGCCTTCGTCGTCGCGGAAATCCGCGAAGACTCCGTCGACCGGCTGGACTCCCGCTGCGACTGCTCCGGCAAGGCATAAGGAGCGAGCGAGCTTGTAGGTGTAGCTGAGGGTGCCGTCCGAATCGTACTTCGACGATGCGCCGAGCGCGGCCGACAGATCTTCCGCGCCCCAGCTCATCGCCGTGAGCGGCGACTTCGGATCGCGATAGCTCAGCATTCCGAACAGACTCGCCGCGGTCTCGGTGACGATCGCGTGGATCGGGATGTTGCCGGTGCGATGAGCCAGTTGCGTGACGTCCGAACCGCCTTCGGCCTTGGGCAAGACGATGCCGTGGAGATCGGCCATTCCGATGACGTCCAGGTCATCCTTGTGATGCTCGCTTCCGAGCGGATTCACGCGCACCCACCATTGCGGGCCGCCGGAACGCTTGCCGAGGGCTTTGAGGATCTGCCTCGCCACGATCTTCTGCGCTGGAGCGACGCTATCCTCGAGGTCGAAGATGACGGCATCGGCTTCGCTCTCGATCGCCTTGCCGATCTTCTTCTCGCTGTCCGCCGGCACGAACAGCCAGCTGCGAGGCTCGGTCATTGCGGCGTCTTCAGCAGCAGGGCGGAGCGGGTGCATTCGCACACGAGCTCTCCGCGCTGGTTGAAGCTGCGATGCGCCCAGGTCACGATTCCCGCGTTCGGCCGCGACTTGCTGTCGCGGACCTCAAGGCATTCGCTCTCTGAGCGCAGCGTGTCGCCAACGAACACCGGTTTCGGAAAGGTCAGCTTGTCGTAGCCGAGGTTGGCGACGAGCGTGCCGAGCGTCGTGTCGTTGACGCTAACTCCGATCATCAACCCGAACGTGAAGACCGAATTGACCAGCGGCCTGCCGAACTCGGTCTTGGCCGCGGCCTCGTGGTCAATGTGCAGCGGTTGAGGATTGTGGGTCAAAGTGGAAATCAGCAGGTTATCGGTCTCGGTGACCGTACGCGAGATCGAGTGCTCCACG
>DASSFK010000344.1:0-23041 GCA_035694565.1 Sphingomicrobium sp. | reverse complement strand
ATGACTTGCCCGACCAGGGGGAATGCGAAACTCCCATCGGGTAGCACTCTGACGGTGCGCTGGAGACGTTCGTCACCCCAGACCATCACTTCAATTTCGTCGCCTGGATTGATCCGGTACGCGGGACCGGCCGGCGTTGGGGTCGTGGATTGCTGAGCGGAAGCCGCAGCAGGTCCAAGTGCGAACAGAACTCCGGCCATAATGCCCGTCAGATTTCTCATTCGCTTAACCTTCTCAATATTTTCAAAGGCATGCGTTCAGGCAGTTGCTGTTAATTGCGAATGAATGGTCGGGAACGGCGCTCCCTACCGCCCGTTACCAACGTCGCGGGAACAGGAGTTTTGTCATGAATAATGTGGTTTCAGCCGTATTCGACAACCGAGAAGAAGCACGCCGCGCAGTCACCGAGCTGCGTAGCGCCGGAATACCCGAAGGAGCGATTTCGCTCGTCGGAAGTCCGGACGATGAAAATGAGATCCACGACGACGAGGACGGAGCGAGCAAAGCCTCGGTTGTCGGCGCAGTAGCCGGTGGAGGCGTCGCGGGAGCGCTCCTAGGTGTTGCTGCGCTTGCAATTCCAGGTGTTGGCCCGCTGGTGGCAGCTGGAGCAATCGCGACATCCGCCGTACCTACCGCGGCAGCCATCGGTGCCGCCGCTGGAGCTACGGGTGGCGCAATCTCCCGTATGCTCAGCGACCATGAAGTCGAGGGTCGCGATGCCGAATATTATGAGGAGCATATCAGTCGCGGCGGGATCTTCGTGTCGGTGGATACACGTCTGGCCGAAGGAACGGCCGAGAGCGTGCAGATAATCCTTGAGCGGTGTGGCGGGCACAGCGCTTCCAACCCGAGAGTGACGGCCAGTTAGGCTCAATCGGCTCCCGCGGCATCATTGCTGCGGGAGCTCCTTCTGCAGCCGATCCGGAGCATGGCGTGCGGTTCTGCAACCCGGGTGCAGCCAAGGCGGCTTCAACTGGAAGAATCCAGCCGCAAGAGCAATATGGATCCTGTAAGGTTCAATTTCAGGAAACGCGGCCTTCAATCGAGCAGCCATGCATCAAATCGCTATGGCCGTTCGTTCTATTCGCGAACTCACCGGCGTCTCCCGCGTGAGAAGAAGGAAATTCCCTTGAAAACGATCACCAGGATCCTCACCGCCGCTGCGGTAACCGGCGGACTTGCCGCTCCGGCCGTGGCCCAGACCCCATATCCCTATCCGCAGCAGCAGCCTTATCCGCAGCCTGCGCCGGGCCAGCCGGGCTATGGATATTATCCCCAGCAGGGTTACGGCCAACCCGGTTATGGGCAGCCGGGTTACGGCTACAGCCAGCAGGATGGCCTCGGCGCGATCGTCGGTCAGCTGCTCGGCAACCGCTACAGCGTGACCGATCGAACCGCGGTCCAGCAGTGCGCCGGCGCGGCGATGACGCGGGCGTCCGCCGACTATCGTCCGCCCTACGGCAATGCCAACGGCTACAACAACAGGGGCTACGGCTACGGCTACGGCTACGGCAACGGCTACGGCCAGGGTCAGGGCTACAGCCCGTCCGCGATGATGCGCGTTACCGCAATCACCGACGTCCAGCGCCGGCAGAGCGGCTTGCGTGTCTCGGGCCTGATCGACAGCCGCGGCGGATATGCGCCGCATGGCCAGGCCTACGGTTACCAGAACCAGGGCCAGGCGGTGACCGGCGATCTTAGCTTCCGCTGCAACGTCGACTATCGCGGCGCCGTCACCGACGTCCGGGTTCGCCGCGCCAATACGTATCGCCGCTAGGGGCATTCACCGGGAGGGCTGGTGTTCGCGCACCAGCCCTTCCTTTTTCACAAGTTGCGGACATTTCCCTCCACCCTAGGGAACGCTCCGTCTACTGGATCGCTTCAACGTCATGCAGGTCATCGACGCCACCGAATTCCGCGCGCAAGCAAAGCATTGCCGCGAGCTTGCGATGAGCACGAAGGATGCCGAGATCGAGCAACTGTTCCTCCAGACTGCGGAAGATCTCGAAGGACAGGCAACCCGGCTCGAGTTTCCGGAGCCCGCAAATCCCGCATGAGCTGTAAGCGCTGAATTTCAATAATTTAGCTGACTTGAGCATGGTCCTGCCAACCAAGGACTGCTAAGACCATCCCATCGCCGGCACCTTCTCCAGCTTTTCGGCGACTGAGAGACACCAAGCTCCCGCTGAACCAAGGGAGCACGAGTTGTCGGAACCATCCAAACGAAACGAACGCGGGCAGGCGAGCGCGGCCACGCGACCATCCGCAGCTCCGAATGTTGCGGAGCTTCTGAAGCGCTATGGCATCAGCATCGTGCCAAGGCCCGTCTATGAATGGGGTGGCTACCGCTACAGCAATCCGGAAGATGCAATTGCGGCGGCAAAGCGGGCAGAGGCCCGATGAGCCGCGCCGTGTTCCTCGACATGAGCGAGAAGGCGGTCGTCGCCCACTGCAAGGCAGAAGACATCGGCATTTCGTCAATTGGAAAAGCGCCAGCCGGCGGTACCCGGCTGGTCTGCATGAGCGTCCATGGCGCGGCCCAGATTCGCCGCCAGCTGGCGGCAAAGCTGACCAAGGATGCGCCAGAGCAGCATGGGCCTGGCTGGGGTTACGTGCTTCGATCCTAGGTTCGAGCGCGACTTCAACCTCACGAGGACACCATGCAGAAGCGAAGAATTGAAACGATTGCGGAGCGGAACGAGCGCCTGAAACATGAGGCTCGTGAGCGGGCTGCGGCGACGGACGACGCAGTCGATCGAATGATCAGAGAGAACGTCGAGCTGCATGGTCCCTGAGTGCCAGCCTCAAAAGGAAACGCAGCGCATCGTCATGTCCTTCTCCGCGTCCGTTGGGCAATTGGTCCTGCGAACCATTGGCTGGTCCGAATGGGACCCGATAAAGCTCAACGGCTCGGAAGGCGGATGGCGGTTCAGTGACGCCGCGAACGAGTACGATCGATACATGCTTCGTGTCCTCGACGGCTTGCAGCGCGGCGAACCGGAAGCCTCTTTGATCGAGTATTTGGTCGGGATCGAAGTCCATCACATGGGCTTGAGGCTGACCCTCGACACGCGGCCCAGAGCCGAAGCGACGGTCACTGCAATCCGCAAGCGGCTCGAGCGAAACCAGCGTCCCTAATCGTCTTTCTGCGTGGGAGCCGGTTTCGCAGTCCCGGCTTCTTCGTCGGAGGCTTGCCCGTCGAACTCGCTCGCCATCGTCCGCAGGATGATTCGAGTGCGTTCGTCGATCGAGCTGTTTGCAAGACGGCGGCAATGTTCGGCGTGTTGCCGAAGTTCGGTGGCTTTCGCCTCCACGCACCAACAAATGTTTGGGATTACGATTGTTCCGGAACCATCCGATCCGCGCGATGAACGGAGTGCCCGGCTATTGTCCGCAATGGGTGGAAAGCGGACGCCTCACAATACGAGATCTTCGCCCTCGCCCCCTCAGCCTCTAAGGCCGAGCGGGCGCAGCGGATTGCCAACCAATCCACTGACCATAGCCGCCTGAATCCATGTCGCCGGCCAAAGCTTCGACAGCGGTCCTACGACACGATCCCGAACAAGCGGCAGCATTTTGCTGTCTGATTGGTAGACGGGCGTGAACAATGCCGTCAGCCATTGATAGAGTTGAACGTGCCGGCGCCGCATTGAAACGGCAATGCCGAGTGCTTGATCGAGATGGTCTGCCTGATCCAAACCGGCGGCGAGCGCGTACGCATCCAGGAGCGCCATATTGGCGCCTTGTCCGAGCTGCGGGCTCGCCGAATGCCAAGCATCGCCGATGTGAATCATTGCGCTCTCGACAGGACTCCTAAGCGTTCGGTGGGTGTAGCGGGCAAACGTTAGCTGCTCGGGCGCGGAGATCTGATCAACTAGAGGAACGGCTTCCGGCCAAAGGGCGCTCACCTCGGCTTTCCACTTGTCCACGCCCGCACCGCGCCATTGATCCAGCCGATCGCTTCGCAAGGACCAGAAGAAGGCCGCACGAGAATGGCCGTTTGCTCCGGGGCCGATGGGCAGCACGCCGGCCATGACGCTCGAGCGGCGATACCGCTGCTGAAGGGCGGCCTCCCCGAAGGTGTCGCCCTCTGCCAGGTCCACGGTTGTCCACAAAGCGCCGTAACTCAGGTCTCGGCCGCACGGCGGAGCGAGAACAGTGCGAGTTCCGAGAGCGTCGACAATCAACTCGAAAGGTTCGCTTGTAGACCCGTCCGCGAATTGCAGGCAGCGGCCGCGGCGGTGCAGTTCGCTGCCGATGATCGTCAGCCCCGTGCGAAGAGGGATCTGGGCGGTGCCCACTGCCTCGTAAAGCGCATCGAACAGCGATGCTCGGTGAACGCCGATTCCGAATAGGCCCGGCTGACGCAGGGCACGGTAGTGAACGTCAAGGACGACACGAGAGCCGGCCTTTCCGAATAGCCGATCGATCCTGGCTCCCTCTCGCAGGATGCGGTCCGCAAGTCCGATACGCTGCAGAACGGCGAAGCCTGTTGGCTGTATCATCAGTCCGGAGCCGATTGGCCGCGGCGTTGCGAACCGTTCGAACAACGTGACTCCATGACCCTGCCTGGCGAGCAGAAGCGCAGTGGCTAGTCCACACGGGCCACACCCCGCCACTGCAACGCTCACCCCCCGCATCCACTTGGCTATAGGAAGCCGGTTAGCTCACGAGAAGCCTCTGTGAGGTTACGTCCGCAATGGGTGGAAAACGGACATCGGCCTCGGCGGCTTTCGTGGTCGTGGCCGATCAAACGCCAAGATGTCTAAGAACGAAGCTTGCCCGGACGGTCACCGTGTCCCGAGGCAACATAATCGGATCGTAGCCAGCATCCTTGTAAGACCTCTCTACACGGCTGAAGTCTCGCAACGCCTGCTCAAGGGAGTGACGACGATCCTCGTCGTTAACGTAAATCTCCGGCCACGGTGGAGCGAGGAACAATCGGTGGTATCGCACGCTCCCAAGGATGGTGTCCGGTCGTGCACCGCCGGCGGCCACCATCGCCACCGCGGCGTCCACGACGCCCCGATCGAAGAAAGTGAGGCCCTTGGCCGAGGCATGGTCCGAAATCGACATTGCTAGCGCGCGCCGGGCGAATGCAGCCGCATCAACCCAAGGTAGCGCCCGGCCGTCCCCGGCACGCTCCTCTGCCAGAATACGTCTGCCTGGCTCAGCGACAACCACGTATCCGCGTTCGGCCAGCTCGCTCAGGAGCGTAGATTTGCCGCCGCCCGAAAACCCGGAGATCATCACGAACACCTACACATCTCCAGCACCATTTGCGTGGCATCGCCTTGGGCACCCAGGCAGCTCTCTACAACGGTAGTTGTGGGCTCGCCGTCCTGCTTTCCATTGATGACGATTCTGGAGCAGGGCGTCGTTCTTGATGCAATTCGCGAAGGCCGCGCTGCAAAGACCAGCACCATGGAGCCTTAACGGCAAACAAGATGTGGCGCAGTTCTTATGTCCGCTTTGGGTCGAAAGCTGCCACGACCGTAAGTTTCGACGATTAATTCAGTGGTTCGCCTTGCCCCTTAATGGCAGGAATGGGTCGAAAGCGGACATCAGCCTCAGACGCCACTTGCCTCCCAACGTCGCCGTATCTCCGCATCGGTCCGCGTAAGCGCCTCATCGCCATCGGCAGCCTCACAGTACGAAGCGAAGTAGACGATAGCGAGGGCGGCGCGTTGACCATCGAACTCTCCAACGCGCCTCATCAGTTCGACACCCTCACGCCACTCAAGGCTCGTCCCATTGATTAGTGCGTTAGCGGCACCGACGACCGGAGCTTTAAGGGGATGATCAGGCCCCTCGGCCCACGCGCTTACAAGTTCGCGGAGACGCTCCTTATGAACTGCGCTGTCCCTGGGCGGACGGCACAGCTCATGCAAAACGCAAAAAGCCGCGTTGAGGGAGACTTGCCAACCTTGGCTGATGATCTTCGAAGCCGACGGGTCATCGTACGGGAACTTGCAATCGATTGGCGCGGTGAAAGCCTTATCCGTTTCGGCGTCGTGCAGGATCATTCGGGATAGCTCGCATCGAAGGCCAATCTTCGCAATGGGTCGAGAGCAGCCATTCCGCTAAGGTCCGGAATGGGTGGAAAGCACGCGAGGGATGGGGTTGCGGTCGACGAGAGAGCGGCGGAGCTGGCATCCCGCAGGTTAAGGCACGAGCTAAGCCCTGTAGGACGGAGAAATCGGATCAATCGCAATCGATGTTGGTTCGTTCGCCCCATGACTGCACGAGCGGCTCCAACTTCGCGTAGTTCACTGAGAAAACCCGATCGTCCTTAAGATTGAGTCGATCTGGCGTCATCTCAATGCCACCGCAGCAAAAGCAAACGGCGATTTCGCCAATTTGATGGCCCTTTGCATCGAAGTATTGGAAGAAATGGTGCGGGATGAAGCACGCTGCCATCGCGCCAAACTCCCTGCTTTCTTGTGGGGAAAGATCGACCGGAGTGAGCACCTTTAGCAGCGCTTCGAATTGACGCCGTTGTTCGGGCGTCAGCAGGCGCCCGGGCTTGCCCGGGTGTATTGGTACTCCGTCTCTCAATGTATATTCGGGCTCCCCGACAAGAAGCCACACCTCTGAAGCCTCGGGAAAAGGGTGGACGGCCGTTTCCCGAATATATCCCTGCTTCACCGCCGCTTGGTGGCAGCCGGCGACCGTCAGCAACAGGCAAAGCAGCAGTTTGCGCACGTCTGGCTAGGTCAGCCGGCTTGCGTGTCAGGTTCGCTCAGTGGGCACTTGGCCTTCTTGTCGCCCATCGCGACGCGCTGAGCTGCCTTTTCGGCGCACATTTCTTTGCCGATCTGTTCCATCACCGGCTCCAGGTCCTCGGCGAGCTTGCGCTGCGCGTCGACGATCTCGTCCGACATGTTCAGAATGTCGTAGCGGGCGAGGTAATGCCGTCCGGCGGGCGTCTGAGCGAAGGCGATCATCTGGCGCAGTTCATCGGCCGAGAATTCTCGCGCATAGGTCCGGACATAGGCGTCGACGAGCGCGGGTTCGCCGGCGCGGATCGTCGGGCCGGCCAGCGCCAGATAGCGATCGATGCGATGCTGCGCTTTTGCCTTCCCCGCGTCGTCAAGATCCTCACCGAAGGCGGCTGCCGACTGGATCATCATTTCACGATAGGAGTCCAGGATATCGGTCGTGTCCGTCACTGCCATGAAGCGCCGAGCGAGCTCGAGCCTTTCGGGCGAGACTGCTTCCACCTTGGCGGGGGCGGGGTCAGCCTGGGCCGGGACTGCCGCGACGAGGGCGGAGGACGCGACCGCGACCAAAAGCGAAGACATCACAAGCTTCATGACGAAGACTCCTACCGGTCCGAGCAGGCGTCTTGTCGCGGCAAGCGATTAACAAAGCACAAATTGTAGAGCCAGTGCGTGCCGGCTGGCGCGCGGCCAAGCGGCCTAAGCCGTGCCGCAAGACATGTCTTACTCCCGTGACGGCTCGTCCTAATGGCAGGAATGGGTCGATTGCAGACCTAAGCGGCTAGTGTTGGCGCGCGATGAGGCGGCATAGTTTTCCTCGCGGCGGCAACGATCTATGTTCTGCTGATGACGGCCGACACAGGGCAGTGGTTCTGGTGGATTTTCATGTCCGCGGTCGCGGCGGTGAGCAGCTGGCGCCTTATCGACGCCGCGAAGACTGGGCGGGCTCTGGTGACCCAACAATGGGGCTTCGGCCGCAAGTCCGAGCCGTTCGAATTCTGGTTCCTGACGAGCCTTTACCTAATCGTCATCGCCGGCACCGCCTGGATGCTGGCGACAGGATTGTCGCCTGTCTGGTAAGGCCATGTCCGAAATGGGTCGAAAGCTGCCACTCGCGCTAGTGGCAGGAATGGGTGGAAAGCGGACGTTAGCCGTTCGCCTGCGCCGCCCGCATTAGCTCAAGAGCTGCTCGGCAAGCAGGTTCGCCAACTTGCTTCGCCCATGCTTCTGACCGGCTCCAATCCTCGGCATGCTTCGCGATGGCATCCGGATGCCACAGGTCGCGCACCTTCCCCACGGGACCGCGTCGGTTTCGCTGTCGATTGCGACGAAGACAACGAAGGGCTCCGATAGCCGATCGAAACCTGCTGTGTCCGTAAGACGGCTTGCGATGCGGCTGCCTTCGATGAAGGAGAGTTCCCCGCCTGCCATCCGTTTCAGCGTCTCGACCAACCTTTCACGCGCAACAATGCGCTCAGTATCGCTCATGACGGCCCTGTTAGCTGGGGGAACGTTAATGGCAGCTTTGGGTGGAAAGCGTACATTTGCTAAGTCGCGTCGCGGCCTCTCGCTTGTTGTTCCAAATGATGAATTACGAGAGCACCGAAGAACAAGTAAGCGGCCGGTGCGAACGAACCATGCAGGATGGCCAAAACCGCGCCGGTCCAACCGGCCTGTTGAGTGAGAGATGGACCGTCCATGCCCGAGTTCGACAGGACGTTGGCCGCATAAGCAATTCCCCATGCGAGCATCACCAACGCGGCAACAAAGAGGATACGTGCGCCGTATCGCATCGCGCTCAGAAACATCCGGTCGAGCATAAGCAATCCCCCTCCGACGTTTCATCGCCCAGGCTCCTAATGTCTGCAATGGGTGGAAAGCGGACTTTAGCGAATCTCGGGGTCAGGGCCCAATCAGCCCGCGAATGTCCCCAATGCGAACATCAATGTTCTCTCGCGATGCTCTTCGAGCAAACACAGCCCAAATCACCGCTTGGATGCCCGCATTCTCTCTCGGTCACCTTGGCACGGATGCGATGTTAACGGGTCGTCCTTAGCCGCTCGAAGCTCGGTCGAACGGCCGAATCAATGCGTTTTGCGGGAGAGCGAGCGATGCGTCGGATAGCCAGGACGTTGGTGTTGAGTTTAGCTTCGTGCGCAGCCACGATGTCAGCTCCTGTCCACGCTGAGACCGATGCTCAGACGTTGATCAAAAAGATCGACGCGGGTTGGCTTTCAATGCCCCTTCTTGATGGTGCCGAGCTTCGATACCTGCCGCCCGTCGTCACCGATAAGGACTATCCGGCGTCTGCGCGCAGAAACGACGTAGAGGGGACCAGCGTCCTCAGGCTGCAAGTAGACCCCTCAGGGCACATCATGGGATGCGCTACGGTGCGGTCCTCAGGATCGCCGGAACTGGATGAACGCGCGTGCCAAATCTATCGTGAGCGCGGTCGTTTCGAGCTTCGCGGGCGGGCGCAACCTGTGACCATTCTGGCCCCCGTCGAGTGGCGGCTGATAAGCGAGCATCCATCAGCTGCGAAAGGTTACGGGGGATTATGATGCGTTATCCGTTGTTGCTGGGGATGGTCCTACTGTCTGCCTGTGCAGGGCATCAGAAGGTAGTCGCTTACGGCCCGATGAGCGCGCGGGGCGGTTATCAGGAGGACGAAATAGAGCCGGGGGTTTGGCGAGTGACTGCGCGATCCGGCGGGGAAGCCGGACCAGGATATGCCGCGGACATGGCGGAGTATCGAGCGGCCGAAATGCTGAAGTCTCGCGGCTTCATATGGGTACAGATTCTCAAGGAGCTCCCTCACTCACTGCTCAGTGAAGACCTTGGCGGCGGTCGACGGCGTGTTCTGAGCGAAGACATGGAATTGACGGTGCGTGGCGCACACGATCCATCGAAGCCGACTGACTGCCGTCAAACTGGCGGCCTGCGCTGTTGGACCTTCACTCCGGACATGATCATGAAGCGAGCAGGGAAGCGCCTCAGATTTACGAAGAGATCGGCTGGGCCGAAACTGTCGGACGAATCGATGGAACGAGTGGCAATCACATGGCTGCTGAAAGAGGGTACCACGCCAGCAATTCAAAGCTCCATCGATGAGCGGGTGGCGTGCCTTGCGAGAGGAGCGGCTCAACAAAGAATGCAAGTGGGGCAAGCCGGGCTTATCCCGTCGGAAGGCCTGGCCGCTTCGTGTGGATACAGCCAGGCTATCGAAGACATCGCGCATTTACTTCGTGAACGGTTTCCAGGCGCTGAGCCGGATTTTTTCCGACGGACCGCTCAGAGCTTCATGCAGCAGGCGATGTTTTGGGCGAGTCTCGGCGAAGGCAATGGGGTGCAAACTTCGATGCCTAGATAAGCCACTAATGTCCGCGATGGGTCGAAAGTAGACACTACGATTGCGGAGCCGCCTCCGCCCAATTCCGAAACACCGCGATGACGGCCGGTAAGTCGAGCGGGCCGCACGCAGCTTCGAACTTGTTATCCTTCACCCCGGCGACCCACCAACTGCCGGTGCGTTGCCACTCGTCCAAGTCATCAGCAGGCACGCCATGCTGAACCTTGGTGAAGGATCGATCTGCAAGCGTCGTTTCGCGAAGATCGATTTTTAAGGACCAACCGGGATTATCCAAAGTACCGATTTCGACACCGTAGGAGTGCTCCCAGTCACCATTACATTCGGCCACATACCATTTCATCAGCCATTGAATGCTGTCGCCGCTCATCGCCAAATCATCAGGCAATGCGTCCATGTCCGCAATGGGTGGAAAGCGGACACTAGATTCCGACGAATCGTTTTACATCCGTAACAAACCCTGATTAATAATCGGAGTGGTGTAGCTGCGGGTCCGGGGGGTTTGTGGTTGAGTATCGTCGTGGCGTTGAATCTTCGAGGAGAAATGCCCTTTGGCATTGGCACCCTGACTGCGAGTCCTACCCAACGAAGAACTTCGCGATCCGAAAGGACAAGCCGTCCGACGACGACCTGTGCGCTCGATGCGCTGCCCGGGCGGAGGCAACGCACCTCCGGTCCGCAGCTTAGGTGTTCGGCATTAGCCGTCAGGGTAGGAAACGGACAATCCTTGAGGTGCTGGCCTCGAGGGGGGATTAGTGGCGCAGGACCGCCTAGGACTCTTCGATACACCTCCCGACCGGCAAGAAATCCGGCTCAGTGTCGCGATCGTTGGGCTATTGTTCGCTGCGCTTGTGGTCATCTTGCCAATTCGCGACATTCAATTGCGCGAGATCGATGCGTTCATTCCGATAATCGACGCAATCATGTTTGTCGGCGAATTGATTACCGCCGCCCTACTTTACGCCCAGGCTGCTGTCTTTCGGTCGCGTGCCCTCACGGTTCTGGCAACTGGCTTTGTCTTCGCCGCATTGCTGCTCGTTCCGCATGTGCTCACCTTCCCCGGCGCGTTTGCCCCGGACGGATTACTTGGCGCCGGGGTTAACACCACAGCGTGGATCTATACGATTCGGCGAGCCGCGCTTCCCATTGCCGTTCTTGCTTATGTCCAGCTGAAGCATGGGGCTGCTTTGTCCTCTCCGCCTGGAGGAGAACAACCAACCGAGGGAATTTTGGCATGGGTGTTGGGAGCAATTGTCCTGGCCGCATCAGTCACGCTGCTTGCGACTAGCGGACACGACTTTCTCCCACCGTTCTTTGTCAACCATGCCGACCGGAATGAAACCCATGCGTTCGCGTATCAATTTGTAGTCTCGGTACTCTATTTCGTCGCTGCGGTTATGCTGTTCCGCAAGCGCAACTCGGTGCTCGATGTTTGGCTGCTGGTCGCGTTATCAGGCTGGTTGGCCCAAGCGCTGCTTAACTTGCTCATCCATGCCCGATTCACGGTTGGCTGGTACGGCCTGTTCGCCTTGATGCTCGTCTCAAACCTCATCGTGATGATTGCATTGATCGCCGAGACCAGTTGGCTCTATTCGCGACTGGCTCTGTCAACGGCAGTCCAGAAACGGGAACGTGAAAACCGGCTGATGTCGATGGACGCAGTGACAGCTGCCATCGCTCATGAAGTCGGGCAGCCGCTCACAGCCGTCAATCTCCATGCCTCGGCTGCAATGAACTTGCTTGCTCAAAAACGACCAAATGTTGCGAAGGCATTGAGCTCGCTGCACGATGTCCGTGATTCCGGCCAGCGCACCCTCGACGTAATCAAAAGTATGCGGGCGATGTTCGCCAAGGGACCAGGTCTGGGAACCGAATTTAGCCTTAACGACTTGGTGCGTGAGACGGCTTCATTGTTGGACAGAGAGCTGGCCGCAAAGAGAGTCTCGCTGGAGCTTGCGCTGGATGAGGCGCTTCCGCCGATCCTGGCTGACCGAGTTCAGATGCAACGGGTGCTCGTCAATCTCTTCTCCAATGCGATAGAATCGATCGGGACGAAGGGGCGCCGACCTCGCCGCATTGCGATCCGCTCGGCGCAACTGAATGGCTCGGACGTTCTGCTTGAAGTCAGCGACAGTGGCACCGGCATTGAGCCCGAAGAGATCGAGCGCATCTTCGATCCTTTCTTCACGACGAAGTCGACGGGTACCGGCTTGGGCCTGCCGCTTTGCCGGACCATCGTCGAAGAGCATGGTGGGCGTCTCTGGGCCACGCCGGGTGAGACGCAAGGTGCGACCTTCCACGTGCAGCTGCCGCGGCGCTGCGCTCGGAGTGCGTGAATTGAAATGTCCGCGAAGGGCAGGAAGCCGACATCATGCTAATGTCTTGTCTGATGGCTCCCGCGTCGCAAGTCGCGGCAGCGGATCCAGGCCAGGTTCCTGAGCACAGCTTGCTAGCGGATTCGACATTATTTGAGGCGCCAGGGTCAGGCGAGAAGCCCTCCGTTTGGGTCCAATGAGGACATGACGTCTTACAATTGGTGCGAAACATCCCTATGTAGTGCTTGCTACAAGTCGCAACTGACGGTCTTTGGGCGCTTTGCGGCTCCTCCATTCCATCTCTTCGCCTCTCCTAGCGCGAGAGGACCGATTGGCGGTCCTCCATAGAAGGAATGAAAACATGCCCATCGGCACAGTGAAATTTTTCAACGAACAAAAAGGCTATGGCTTCATCGCTCCCGACGGCGACGGAAACGACGCCTTCGTCCACATCTCGGCCGTGGAACGCGCTGGGATGCGCACCCTCGAGCAGAACCAGCGCGTCAGCTACGACCTCGAGCAGGACCGTCCCGGCAAGACGAGCGCCGTGAACCTGAAAGCCGTCAGCGAAGATGCGCCCGTAGCGCAGGCAGGCGACCAGCCGGCCGAAGCGCCCTCAGGCGAGACCGAGTAGGCTTGGCCGCTCCCGTCCTTCGTAATTCGAATGCCAACTTCTTCCTCGCTCGCGCCGAACAGGCGCGGGTTGAGGGAGAAGGGGCTATGCTCGACCATGTGCGTGCACGCTTTCTTCGCTCGGAAGCGGCATGGATCGCTCTTGCGGATCGTGCGCAGCGCCTGGAACGACTCCAGATCGAAGAAAGAGAAAGAAAAGCGGGCCAGCAGTCCGCATAACTCATGACAAAAGTTTACAAACTGGCGGGCTCCACGGTCCGCAGCCGGCGCAACGCGCCATCAATTCCGCTCGGTTCCAAAACCGGCAAATCGCTTCCGCCCCGTCAATCCGACCCCGTAGCATACGCCGCGGTCCTCGAAGTCCTGGGGTAGGGCTTAGATAATCCCGCTCGCCCTTTAAGGGGCGGTGCCCAGCCTCGCCAAAACCATTCGGATCGTCGGCACCAGACGCGTCGAAAGCGCGCGCGCGTCCGGCGAACGAGTGGCTGGCTACGAGGTATAATTTGAAAGCTTGAGACGCTTATCCGCGCAGTTTCGCGGCTTCGGCCAGCTTGTCATATTGTCGCGCTACGTCGAGCAGATGGGATTTGACGTCCCGGTCCGGGGTGTTCTCGGCCTGGTTGCGACAGCGAACCGCCTCTCCGCGATAATGTTCGGCTGATCTCTCCATCGCTCTACCTCACGCTACTGCTGCGACGATGTCCGCAACGGGTGAGAAAAGCGGACACTGGCCTAACCTCGGGACTTGGGGTGAGCCAACTTGGCGTTGGCGGGCAGGTCGGCTTGGTCCTTCTCAACGTCGGCGTCGGGCCGTTCATGGCACGCCGCCGCAGCGTCGGAGGAGTCCGCCATCACTGTGGTGCGGCTTCGCGCGATTCCGACTATCCGCGGCCGTCCGCCGGGCTTTCCGTCGCCCCCGGTTTCCCTCGGTGCCTTCATCCCCTCTCACCCATTGGAGAGGCCGCCGGATTTGGTCGTCGGCTTCGAGGCGTTCGACTTCTTCGCGGCGTCCGCCTTGGGTTTGCGGACTTCCTTGTTCGACCTTCTCTGACCCTTTGCCATTCAGATCGACGCCTTCGGCGATTCTGAGACGGGTCCCCGCCACAGCCATTGCGCCGTCTGGCGTTCAAGCGCCTCACGCACTCGAACGAGCGATGCCGCTTGCCCCGTCGGCCCGGCATCCGCGGCAAGGGCCGCCGGGTCGATCCGCACGGCGTCTGAATCAAACTGTCGCGCCGCGGCCCTCAACGCTTCCGATCCATTGACCGTCCGCGCGCTAAGCGCCAGCCGACGGCAAGCCACAGCCTGCTCGCGAAGCTCGTCGGCTGCGTCGGTGCTCGATTGCGACCGGTTCATGCGCGGATCTCCAGCCAAGCCCGGTTCTTCCTCTGCTCGATTTGCTCGCCGTAGGAGTCGGCCATGACCTGGTGCGCGTGCCGCGACTGCGCGCAAATGGCGTTGTCGGCATGGTACTGCGATACCTGTCGTCGATGATAAAGGTAATTGAGATCGACCATTTGTGCTCCTGGCGTAAGCGGGAGCACGTCTGTCTCTCAGCCGCGCGAGCCTACGGAAAAGTTACGCGCGATGAACGGTTTATAACACGCCGCCGGGGAATGGCCTAATCGGCCGCCGCTCGCGCGTGCAGCTCTCGTTCGAGCTGCAAGAAGCTGGTTCGATCGGCTCCGCCGTGCCTCGCGCACGCTCTCGAAGGGCTTGATGAAGAATGTTCATCGATATAGTTTCGGCGTGCGCGGTTCCTTCGGCCGCATCTCCCCAGGGCCCACATATCACGAACAGTGACGGCGGCTTCGCGGCCGCCCTGATTTCGCCGGCGCCCGGTTCGTGGAGGCCGAATGCTGGACCGCTCGCGACGCTTCGCATTCTTATGGATACGTATGCGGTGTTTCGGTCAACTTATCCGGCGCCGCGGTCATATGTGGAAATCCCATTGCAGGCGTAGACCCTCCGCACTCGGGGTTTCCCGTTTCAGTAAAGGATTTTCGAGCGGCGCTTCTCAGTCGACGCTTTGAGATTCGAAGATCCGTCAGAGCAAACGCTGCTCGTACCGATTCCATTGAACTAGGAGGTTCCCTTTGGGAATTCGCGCGAAGTTCAATCTTCTTATGCTCGCCATCGCGGCGGCAGGTGTCGGCCTGTTCGCCTTTGCGGCCGAGCCATTGGTCCATGCGGTCGCCCAGGAGGAAGTCATCCAGAGTGCGCGGCTGATGATGGAGAGCGCTGCCGGGGCGCGGAAATATACCTCGGAGCAAATCGCCCCATTGCTCAAGGACCGCATGGAACATCGATTCTATCCGCAGGCCGTTTCCGCCTACGCGGCGAAGCAGAGCAACGAGGTCATCAGGGCAGGATACCCGGACTATTCCTATCGCGAAGCGGCGCTCAATCCGACCAATCCGGAAGACCGGGCAACCGATTGGGAAGCCGACATCATCAACGACTTCAGAGCGCACCCCGAGAAGGCCGAGATCTCGCTGGAGCGCTCAACTCCGACCGGCCAGTTCACCGTGCTCGCTCGCCCGATCGTCACCAAGCAAGCCTGTCTCGAATGTCACAGCATCGCCGCGGCCGCGCCGCCTTCCATGGTCGCAATCTACGGAAGCGAGAATGGTTTTGGATGGAAAGCCAAGGAAGTCGCCGGGGCCCAGGTGGTTTCCGTACCCATCGCTGAATCGACCGTTCGGGCCGAACATATCCGAAGGCTCTTCGTGGTGCCGTTCGCTTGCTTCCTCGTGCTTCTGTTCGTTGCGATCAACTTGCTGCTTCATTTTGTTGTCATCCAGCCGATCGAGCGCATCGCGAAGACCGCTGAAGCGGTCAGCATGGGCGACCTCAACATGCCCGAAAATCAAATCCGGTCGTCGGACGAGATCGGCCGCCTGAGTGCGTCCTTCACCCGAATGCACCGGAGCGTGATCGAGGCGTTCAAGATGATCGGGCGGGATTGACCGGATGCTCGCCCCAAGCTCAGTCCCAACGGAAACCTGCTTTCTGAGTTACGCCCGCGCCGACGAGCAGTTCGCCCTGCGGTTTGCGAGTGACTTGCGATCGCTTGGTGCGTTGATGTGGATGGACCAGCTCGATCTTAGGCCGAGCGAACATTGGGACCGGGCAATAGAGCGAGCCATTCGCGCCTGCTCCAACGTGATCGTGATCCTTTCGCCCCGCTCCGTCGCGTCCGAAAACGTTGCCGATGAAATCAGCCTGGCCATTGATTGCGGAAAGCCCGTCATCCCGGTGATGATCGAGCCTTGCGATCTGCCATTACGCATAACCCGCATGCATCTGGTCGACGCGACCAAGGATTACCAAACGGCGTTGATGGAGTGCTTTGCGGAAATCAAAAGCGGCGGTGCCGGCACCAGGTCCGTCGCCACAGCGAATGCGCCTGTCCGTGGAATCCAGGATCCGGAGGTCATTGCGTCCGCTACGCGGCAGCTCGCAAGGGTCATTGGCCCGATCGCAGAAATTCTCGTGAACAAGGCCGCTACGCAAACCTCCTCTGTTGAGACCTTCTACGGCCTGCTTGGTCTGCACATCCATGACGAGGCCGAACGTGAGCGCTTCGTCGAGGCGGCGGCGCAATGGCAGTTCGCAGGCCTGGATCGATCAAAAAGCGCTGGCCGGGCCACCGGCAAGGATGACATCAGCGGAGAGGAACTGGAACGCTTTGGAAAGATCCTGTCGGCCTACCTCGGCCCAATTGGAGTTCTGATCGCAAGGCGAGAAAGCAAAGCCTCCACGTCGCTTAAGGAATTGAAGCAGCGGCTTGCTGCCACGTTGCAAGACAAAAGCGACCGGGCTGAATTCTCCAGACGAGCTGAACTCACTGGCAACAGCCAGGAGTCCGATCCTTCTGTGCGTTTCGCGGTCGAAAGCGGCCGTTAGCCGGCGTCCGCAATGGGTGGCTTTCGTACCGCGCAAAATGCGCTGGCATTCATCTTGGCCGCAATGGGTGGAAAGCGGCCATGCATGATCGGCTAGCTGGACGCCGCGCTAATAGTCTGCGCTCAGCACAAGTCCGAAGGATCTTGGCCTAACGACGGAGGCCGCAAGATCACCGGTCGGCGAACCGAAGAAGCCGATATTCACAATGCCGCGAGCGTCGGTCAGATTGTGCACGAAGGCGTCAACCCCGAAGTGTCCGAAATCCAGCCCCGCGTGCGCGTCGACCTGACTGAAGTCGCCAAGCTTGCGCTGAGTGGTGCCGGGGGAAAAGTCCGCATGGCGAGACCCGGTATAGTGCCAGCTGAAGCCGCCGCGAGCGGTCAGGGTTCCGCTCAGCGGATGCTCGTAATCGACGCCAATCGTGCCCTGCCATTTGGGATTGTAGGGCAGGGGATCGCCCTTGACCCCGCCAACGAGGATCGGTGCATCCTTGGTCAGATAGGCGTCCACGTAGGAACCATTGGCATAGAGTGACAGGCCGCGGACCGGATTGAGGCCGACGTTGAACTCGAAGCCCTTGCTGCGTGCACTCGGGCCGTTGGTGTTCACGCCGAAGCCCTCGATCTGAACGAGGAGCTGGATGTCCTTCCAGTCGATCAGGAACGCAGTGAGCTCGGCTGTGAACAGCCGGTCATCGGTCTGCGCCTTAACGCCAACCTCGTAGTTGATGGTGGTGTCGGGATCGAAATGGCGCGGAACGCCGTCGGGAGCCAGTGGTGACACGGCATTGGGGCCACCCGGCCGGTATCCCTTGGCGATGCGCGCGTAGATGCGGGTATTGTCGTTTGGCTTGAAGGTCGGAGCGAGCGAGTAGGTGAAGACGCTGTCGGACGACTTCCCGTCGAACGAGCTCCCGCCGCCTGCAAGCGGTCCAGCCGTGCTCTGCTCATCCGATTGCTTGTTGTGGCTGAGCCTGGCGCCGGCATCGACGTCGAACTTCGGCGAAATGTGCCAGGTCGCGTTCGCGAAGCCCGCAATCTCCTCATATTTCGAGGGCAGGTCGACGAGGATCAGGCCGTCGAGCGGCGCAGGATTGTCGCCGGTGAGCGCATCCACTCCGAAAAGGTTCTGGCTGAGCCGGTTCTTTTCGTGCGTGTAGAAACCGCCGAGTGTCCACTCAACGGCAGTCCCCGATGAAGACGCGAGCCGAATTTCCTGCGTGAACCGGTCTTGCTCCATGCCCTGGTCGACCGCGGCACCGAGCGGAATGCCGAACACGAAACTCAGGATCGGGCCGTAAACGCCGCTGGCGTCGACGATCTGCGCCTGGTCCAGCGTGCCGAAACTGGTCGAGGACAGCAGTGTAACCGGCCCGAAGTCATAGTCGATCGTCGCGTTATAGACGCGATAGTCGATGTCGCTGGGCTCATCGACGATGCGGACATGGTCGAGCTTGCCGACGCTCGGCTCAAGGGTGACCGGATCGAGATCGACGATGTTCGTGCCGTTGCTGCGGATATTTTCGAGCAGCGCCGAAGCGCGAATGCGCAAATTCTCCACCGGCTTGAAGAGAAGCGACACGCGGCCGCCATAAGTGTCACCGTCGTTGACGTTATTCCCAAGGGAAGGATCGTCGATGTAACCCGGATCGCGACGGTGGAAACCGCTGACGCGAACGGCCGCCTGGTCGGAGAGCGGGACATTGCCCGCGCCTCGCACCCACCATCCGGCATCGCCATGGGCAACATTCTCGACGCCTGCCTCGGCCCGGGCTTCGAGCCGGCCCGTGCTGGGCGCGATGGTTACATATTTGACCAGTCCTCCGAGCGAGTTGGCGCCGTACAAGGTTCCCTGCGGACCGCGTAGCACCTCGACCCGCGCAAGGTCGGAAGGATCGATGTCGGCCGCGAGAACGCCACCGTTGGCGAGGGCCGTAGCGGAGCCGACCGGAGTTTCATCAATATAGGTCGCGACGGTGGCGCCGACACCTCCCGTATTGATGCCGCGCAGGACGATCCGGCTATTGCCGGCCTGGCTTTCGACAATATTGGCACTGGGGATCTTGGTCAGATAGTCCGACAGGCGTCGGGCATGCTGGTCCTCGAGCGCATCACCAGAAATCACGGATACGGACTGCGGTACGTCGATCAGCGCCTGGGTGCGCTTCTGCGCCGTCACGACGATGAGCTCGCCCTGGGCTCCATCGGCACTGGATGAGCTCTCAGACTGGACCGCGGGTTGCGATGAACTCGCCGCCTCCTGGGCGCTCGCCTCGCTTGTGATCGCCGCAATGCCTGTGGCGGCCAACCAAAGCGCGGTCGATCGATGCCTCATTTTTACTGGCCCTCCCCTGTCTGTTGGTGCCATGATTGACACGTGTTTCTATAATAGCAACAAATTTCGAAACGGAGCGATATGACCAGGACGCTCACGGCTGGTGAGGAAACGGGGGCTGATTCCTCCATCCCCGCGCCGACACGGGCAATTCGCCACGCAAGGATCGCCCAGGGGCTGAGCCTGCGGGCACTCTCGGCGCGGGCAGGGATGCCCTATTCGACGCTGTCGAAGCTCGAAAACGGCAAAATGACGCTCACCTATGACAAGCTCATCCGGCTTGCCCTGGCGCTCAACGTGGACATCCAGGACCTGTTCGCGAACGTCGAGCAGGCGAACGTCCCGGCGGTCACCGGCAGGCGTAGCGTGACTCGCGCCGGCGAGGAGCGGGACGCTGAGTCACAGCAGCACGCCCACCATTATCCGGCCGCGGATCTCCTTGGAAAAATGATGATCCCGATCGTCATCGACGTTCAGGCGCAAAGCATCGCAGAGCTCGGCGGGCTTGTCCGCCACTCCGGAGAGGAGTTCCTCTACGTTCTCAGCGGAACGATGGAACTTCACTCCGACCTGTATGCGCCGCTCGCCCTTGGTCCTGGCGATTCCGTCTATTTCGACAGCGGCATGGCGCATGGCTATGTCCGCACCAGCGACGGCTCCTGCAAGGTGCTGAGCATCAACGCGGGCCCTGGCCTCCAGCAGCTCGTCGGTGACGCCGGCAAAAGCTGGCGCTTCGCTGATCGATCGTCGGGGCAATAATGTTTCTGTAGTTGAAACATTGATTTCAATTGCTATGCCAGGCCATGGCAAAACCAGCATCGTCGCGAAGTCTCAGCGCTGAAAAGACGGAAATTCGATTCGCCGAACCGTTCAGGATTTCGGGCCATGTTTTCGAGGCCATGCGATCTGTGGTCGTCCGGCTCCGGCTAGGCGACCATGTCGGCCGCGGCGAGGCGGCCGGCGTCTATTATCTCGGCGACGGCCAGCAGCAGATGCTCGAAACAATCGAGGAAGTCCGCGACACGGTCGAAGGCGGGGTCGACCGGGCAGAGCTGCAGTCCCTTCTGCCGGCGTGCGGAGCGCGCAACGCAATCGACTGCGCGCTGTGGGAACTGGAATCCCGCAAGGCTGGCGTCGCCGTGTGGACGCTCGCCGGCGTTCCGGCTCCGAAGGCCCTCGTCACCACCTTTACCTTGCCGGCGGCGGAGCCCGCGGCCTTGGCAAAGAAGATCGAGTGGCTCGGCCCGGCGAAGGCGATCAAGCTTAAGCTTTCCGGTGACATCGACGCCGACGCCGAACGCATCGCGGTCGTTCGCCATGCCCGACCGGACGCATGGCTGGGTGTCGATGCAAATCAGGGATTCGAGCGAGACGACCTTGAGGCATTGGCCAGGCTGGTTCACGACCATCGGGTCTCGCTGGTTGAACAACCGCTGCGGCGCGGTGACGAGCCCTCGCTGGCGGGCTGGCGACCCGGCGTGCCTGTCGCGGCGGACGAAAGCATCCTTGGTCTCGAAGAGCTGTCCGAGCTTGGCCATCATTTCGATGTGATCAACATCAAGCTCGACAAATGCGGGGGACTGACGGAGGCGCTGGCCATGGCGTGGACCGCGCGATCAATGGGCAAGCAGGTCATGGTCGGCAATATGGGGGGCTCGACCCTTGCCATGGCGCCGGGCTTCGTCGTCGCTCAGCTATGCGATTTCGTCGATCTCGATGGACCTTTTGGCCATGGCGGCGACCCGCTGGCCGATGAAATTTACGAGGACGGCAGGATTTTCGTGAAGGAAAGCCTGTGGGGCGCGGGCAATTCCAGGCCTGCGGCTTCTTCCCGGCCCTGAAATTCCCAATGTCCGCAATGGAATGCGGACACCTCCCGCCGACGCCGATCGCGTGGCTCAATCATCGCTGGTTCCTAGACGGGACAACCGGCAGCATCGAACGCTTCGATTGGCGGCGGATCGTTACGGGCCGATACTGCGTTGGTCGCGACCAATGGTTGTGGAGCAGATGAGTGGCCAAGACGGGCGACAAGGCAAATTTCGGTGTTGACGGCCTCGACGACATTACTGTCGGCGGGCTCGCGCGCGGCCGGTTGTACCTCCTCGAAGGTAGTCCGGGGACGGGCAAAACTACAATAGCTACACAGTTCCTGATGGCAGGGGCCGCGGCTGGCGAGCGGGCGCTCTACATCACGCTGTCAGAGACCGAGGACGAGCTGCGGGCGGGCGCAGCCTCACATGGCTGGTCGCTTGACGGCATCAATATTTTCGAGCTGGTCCCGCCCGAGAGCCTTCTCGACGACGAACAACAGCAGAGCCTTCTCTATTCCTCCGACCTGGAGCTCGGCGAAACAACTCGGCGCATTTTCGAAGCATTCGAAAAGGCAAAGCCTGCTCGCGTCGTGCTGGACAGCCTGTCGGAAATTCGCCTGCTCGCACAATCCTCGCTTCGTTATCGCCGCCAGATCCTCGCGCTGAAGCATTATTTCGGGCGAAGTGGAGCGACCGTGCTGATGCTCGACGATCTGTCCAGCGAGGCCAACGACAGGACGATGCACAGCGTTGCTCACGGTGTGCTCCGGCTTGAGGAACTGTCCCCCGAATATGGCGCCGAGCGACGCCGGCTTCGGGTCATCAAGTATCGCGGCCAACGCTACCGCGGCGGGTACCACGACTTCGTTATCGCCACAGGCGGTGTCCGCGTCTTCCCGAGGCTCGTTTCCGCCGAGCATCGCAGGACATTCAAGCGCGACGTGCTGGCCACCGAATCGTCGGAGCTCAATGCGTTGCTCGGCGGCGGTGTGGAGCGCGGGTCGAGCATGTTGATCCTGGGCCCGGCGGGAACGGGCAAGTCGTTGCTGGCCCTCACCTTTGTAGCGGGTGCGGTCGGGCGGGGCGAGAAGGCGGCCATGTTCATCTTCGACGAGGAGCTGGGATTGCTGTTCGAGCGCGCCAAGGGGCTCGGCATCGATATCCAGGCAATGGTCGACAGCGGCAAACTGACCATCGAGCAAGTTGATGCTGCCGAGCTCACTCCCGGGGAGCTTTCCGCGCGCGTTCGGCGGTGTGTTGAAGAGCTTCAGGCGCAGACCGTCGTGATCGACAGCCTCAACGGCTACCAGGCTTCAATGCCCGAGGAGCAGGCCCTGATCCTCCACATGCACGAGCTGCTGCAGTATCTGAACCGTCAGGGCGCCTCGACCTTCCTGACCGTTGCCCAGCACGGCCTGGTTGGCGACATGAAAGCGCCGGTCGACGTCACCTACCTTGCCGACACGGTCATCCTGTTGCGTTATTTCGAGGCACTCGGGCGGGTTCGTCGTGCAATGTCCGTGATCAAGAAACGGACCGGGGCGCACGAGGATACAATCCGCGAATATCGCATTGACGGCCGCGGGATCACCCTCGGCGAGCCGCTGATGGGCTTTCAAGGCGTCCTTCGTGGAGTGCCGGAGCTGGTCGAAGAACGTCCCGCATTGCTGCAGCCTGCGGCCGAGTGAAGAGCGAGGTCTCCGAACGGGCGCTGATTCTCGCGCCTCAAGGGCGCGACGGAGCGGTGGCGCGCGACATGCTTGGCGAAGCGGGATTGCGCGGCGACGTCGTCGAGGATGTTTCGCAGCTCGTGGCGCTCCTTGCTGCCGGCGCGGGCTTTGCGGTCGTCACCGAGGAGGCAATTACCGCAAGCGATCTTCATTCACTATCGGACTGGCTCGACGGGCAGCCCGAATGGTCCGACTTTCCCTTTGTGCTCCTGACCCA